>DAIPJA010000039.1:0-12626 GCA_036770525.1 Gudongella sp.
TATCAACATAGCCATTATTAAAACAACTGATTTGATCCTTTTCAATGCTAATGCACCTCCCAATGCTTCTGCCCGCTATTCCGTCACTATTCTTCTTAATCCCACTGAAGCAGCCTTCTCTCACCCTGCAGCTGCGAAATTTCTGTTATGTCCTGGCTTACCTCGATTACTCCTTTGTAGCTGCCTGAATCGTCTCTCAATGCAAAGTACTGGATCAGTACCTTCTTACCCTTTATATTGATCCAGAAGATCGCTGTGTCCCTCTCCCCTCTTCTGAAGGAGTCCACTATTTCTTCGACTATATGGACGCTGTCCGGTGGGTGGCAATTCTTTACATCACGCCCGATTATTGCTGGCGACCTTGGGAATATTCTGTCCTTTGGTCTAGTAAAGAACCTTACTTTATTATTTTCATCTACAAATGTCATATCAACAGGAAGTGAGTTGAACACCAATGCCAACTGATCCATGGTAAGCTCACCTGTTTCAGTCCTAAAGGTCCCTGTCGATCCATCCACAGCCATAGACTCCTTTATTAGCTCTGGGTCCCAGGTCTTTTGGATATATGGAAACTCGTACTCATAGCTCTGTTTGTGCATATCGTACCACTCGTGCTCCTCAAGGACCTCACTTGCAGAAGGGAAAAGGATCAGCTCCTCCTTTCTTACCAGACCCAGCACTCCAAAAAACATCTCGGCAATTGCCACGTTGACCGCATGGTCTTCACTCGCAGGATCCTTTATCAGCTCTATTGCATACTCGATTTCCCTTTTGACCTCGTCGTGAAGGGCCCACATTATTGTAAGGCCTTCAAACTTTTCCATCCTCTTCTCAAGATATGGGAACAGGATATTTTCCTTTTTGGTGTAGTGTGGATAGAATTCCTTGAGCTCTTCAACTAGAGGAAGCAGCTTTTGTCTTCTTATTGAAGCTACTGGCTCCCTGATGACAACCTTTATACCTTCAATTTTCTTTTTCATTTCCTCGTTTTCAAGCATAAGATCCATAAGAAAGTTGTCATTCTTAGGTCTTTGATACCTGTAGTTGGAAAGGCTTTCAAAAAATACATTGATTATCTTATCAAGGAATACCAATATTTCATTCTCCTTGAGGCCATCCTGAAGAAGTCCATGGAATATCTCAAAGGCTTCCTGAGGAGTTACTGTATCAATGTCCCCCTTGTATTCCAGATAAAGACTCCTGCCATCCTCCCTGGAGTTCAGTCTTTTAATGTAGGTCATTAGCCGATTTATCTTGTCCATATTATCCTCCTTCGGTATATACGGTTATTATACCATTTATGGATGTCCTATAACAAAGATGCAACCTGATTTAAGGTTACAATTTGGTTACTTTTCTCTGCTTATAGCAAAGGTCCAGCTGCAGCTTTTTAGACTGCCCTGGACCTGAAATTACTTATTCTCTTTCTTGCCAAAAATTTTAATATACTCTTCCCACGTCATCGAGTAGCATAAGTCGTCACATATTTTGCCGTCATATGTTACGGTCGCATTCCTCAATATGCCCTCATAGGTAAAGCCGCATTTCTCTATTACTCTCCTGGAACGCTCATTGTCGGGGTAATGATAAACCGATAACAGAGATACCTTCATCCCCTCAAAAGCATGCTTGACAAGCGCAAGGGTCGCTTCAGTACATAGTCCTCTTCCCCAATACTCAGGGTTCAACACATAACCAAGCATTCTCGCTCCCTTGTTGTCGCGTTTTCGGTCCTTATGTACTCCGATGGAGCCTATGACCTTTGAGTTCTCCTTGTGCTCCATAGCCCAAATCTCGTTGTTGTTTGAAAAATTCTTCAAAAGGAGAAGAGCTTCTTCCCGGTTTCTGTGATAATCCCAGCCTGCATTCGGGCCGACAAGTGGATTACTGGAATATTCATAAAAATCTCCGATATCGCTTAGCTTGAATTTTCTAAGCCTGAGTCTTTCAGTTTCAATTGACGGCATATATACACCCCGATCAGCTAATATTGCAGTTATTATATCAAAAGGATCATTAATTGGGAATAGTTTACAGCTATAAAATGATGAGACTCAAGGCCATTAGTGCCATTCCTCCGATCATACCCCATATGGCTATATGGTGCTGCCCATATTTCTCTGCTGTTGGCAATAGCTCATCAAGTGATATATATACCATTATACCTGCCACGGCAGCAAAAATGTAACCAAACATTGAATCGTCGAAAAAGTTCATAAGCAGGAAATAGCCTGCAATTGCTCCAAGAGGCTCGGACAGACCTGACATGAATGAATACTTGAAGGCTTTCTTTTTGCTCCCTGTCGCAAAGTATATCGGTACAGACACGGCAATTCCTTCAGGGATATTGTGGATCGCTATTGCTACTGCAATGGATATACCGAGGGAAGGATCCTGAAGTGCACTTATAAAGGTGGCCAGTCCTTCAGGAAAGTTGTGGATCGCTATTGCAAGTGCTGAAAACAATCCCATCCTCATAAGCTCATGGCTTTCATCGGGAACTATCCTCATTTCCCTGACGTCTCTCATTTCGTGGGGGTTTTCACCACTGGGCACGAACTTATCTATTAGTGCAATAACTGCTATGCCTACAAAGAAAGCGAAGGTAGTTGCCGCCAGTCCCATAGTCGGTCCATAAATACTCTCAAGGGACTCTCTCGCCTTAGCGAAAATCTCAACAAAGGAAACGTATATCATAACTCCTGCAGAAAAACCAAGTGCTGCTGAAAGAAATTTTTTGTTTGTCTGCTTGGTATAGAATGCCAGTGCGCTTCCAATACCTGTTGATAATCCGGCAAAAAGGGTTATCCCGAAGGCGAATAATATCTGATTTATGCTTGGGTTCATAATGCTCCTCCATGTAAGTTAAATTTGCTGTTCTATAATATTGCCAGTGTAATCAGCCCATCGCTGCCTGTCAGCACAGAGCTTCGCCGCTTTTCAATAGCCTGACAAAGACCTCTGCAAGGTCCGGATCGAACTGAGTTCCTGCATTATCCATTATCTCAACAATGGCATCCTCTCTTGTGAGTCTCTCTCTGTAGGGTCTGCCTCCTGTCATTGCATCATATGCATCGATAATGGCTATGATCCTTGATAAAAGAGGTATTTCCTCTCCCTTCAGACCTGATGGATAGCCCTTGCCATCCCATCTCTCATGGTGTGAAAGGATGTAGTCGGCTATTGCAGCAAGATCCATTGAGGCCATGGCTATCCTGTAGCCCATCTCAGGATGTCGTCTCAACACCTCCCACTCCTCGTTGGTCAGTGGCTCCTTCTTACTTAGAAGCTCTGAGTCGATAGTGACCTTCCCAAGGTCATGTATAGAAGCAAGAATGATCAACTGCTGGATCATTTCCTCATCCAGACGAAGCTCTTCGCCAAGCTTTTGAGCTATGCACTGAAGTGTGGACAGATTCTCCTCCCGCATCTCGCCCCTTCTGGAAAGCATGCCCCTTATAGAGGCCAGTATACTGTTGTGCGAGCTTCTGTGTTCAAAAAGCTTATTTTTATACATTATATCTTCAGCATTTCTAATTGCTTCATCAAGGCTTTCATCCCGAGTGTTTACAGTATCCAGGCCAAGTGAAATGCTTATCTTGATTGGAGTATCCCTATTGTCTTCATTGTATGACATTATACCCCTTTCGATTCTTTCAAGAACTGTCCTTGCAGTATCCTTGGGAGTATGCGGGAGAAATATTGCAAACTCGTCTCCACCGATCCTGGTGACTATGTCGGAGCTTCTCACTGATTCCTTTAGAATATTCGCTGACTCCTTGATGAGGCAATCACCAAATTCATGGCCAAAAGCATCATTTATCATCTTCAGACCATTTATATCTCCAATAATTACAGAGATTGGAAGCGCATCGTCGAAGATCAGCTGAGATGATACCTCCGTGAAATACCTTCTGTTATATAGTCCGGTCATGGAATCATGGTAGGTAAGGAAGTTGATCTGCTCCTCCCTTTTTTTCTGATGAGTTACATCGACGATTATTCCTTCAAGTGCTTCTATTTGACCATCTATGTCATAAATTGCCTGCCCCTGCTCGTACACCCACTTAAGTCTGTTGTCCTTTGTCCTGATCTGATATTCAAGGTTATATGGCCTATTCTCACTTGCAGCAATATTAAGGGTTTCCCAAACATTCTCTCGGTGCTCCTCCTGTATCACCTCATTAAATGAAATCATGGAATTTTGTATCAGTTCCTCGGGATCATAACCGGTAAGACCCTTACATCCATCTGATATGTATTCCATGGTCCAATTCTTGTCAAATATGCACCTGTAGGCCATCCCTGGAATGTTATCAAGAAGCCTGAGCTTCATTCTTTCAGACTTGGAGGTATCATTTGCTCCGTTTATGACAACAAGGGCACTCCTTTTTTCATCCAGCTTTATGACCTTTGCCTGGCAGCTGCAGCCCAAAAGCTCCGTCCAGTTTTCTGAGGAAGAGTCATTCCTAAGAGAATCCAATATTATTGCTTCGATTTGCTCAAGGAGAAAGCTTCCCAGAGAATTGCCCAGTATTGTCCTATCCTCCGGGATCTTCATTTTCAGGGCTTTAATTATGCTGTCATTTGACTCCACAATAACCATATCCGCAGGGTCTTTAAGAGTGTCCTGGGATTCAAGTATCATATAGCCAACGGAAGCCATATTCATAATTACAGCACTAATTGCTGGATCCATAGTTAAACCTCCAAATCACTAGCAACATACTTTTGATGTTTATACCCATAAAGCTTTCTTAGTTAACTTCATCAGATCCACAGATTTCACGAAACTTTCACCTTCCTGATTCGAATTGTAACCCCATCCCCTCTTTTTTTGTGGTATACTGTATAGGTATTAACAGGAGAGGAGAGCTGAATAAATGAAAAATGTATTAAACAAAAAAGGAAAATTGACTGCACTTATAGCCATAGTGCTGATTTTTGGGGCTTTTGCAGGAGCTTGTTCAAACTCAGGAGACGAAGAAGTCGTTGCGATGGTTAACGATGTTAAGATCACTAAGGGTGAATTCTATGACTACATGGTTGAGCAAAATGGCGAGGAAGTCCTTGAGGCTTTGATCCTTGAGAAAATGCTGCAGCTTGAAGTAGAGGCAAACAATATCGAAGTTTCGGAAGATGAGATAGACGTTGAATACGCTGAAATGGCTGAGGCCTATGGTGGAGAAGAAGGACTTAAGAACACTTTGCAGATGTATGGCTATACAGAAGAAAGTATTAGGAAGAATTTGAAGCTTAACCTAAGCATAGAAAAGCTTATGGAGCCTTTGATCACAGTGTCTGATGAGGAGATAGCTCTATATTTTGCAGAGAACAAAGAGGATTTTGACGTATCCGAGCAGGTAAAGGCAAGCCATATTCTTGTGGCTACTAAGGAAGAGGCTGACGACATACTGGATAAGCTTAACTCCGGCGAGAGCTTCGAGGACCTTGCGAAGGAATATTCTCTTGACACCAGCAATGCAGGCAGTGGCGGAGATCTTGGATACTTTGGCAAAGGTGCCATGGTGCAGCCATTTGAGGACGTTGCGTTCAGACTTGCCGTAGGAGAAGTAAGCGAGCCTGTCGAAACAACCTTCGGTTTTCATATAATAAAGGTATTCGATAAGAAAGCAGCTGAGGAAGCAACTCTTGAGGGCTCAAAGGAAACAATAACCGAGGTATTAAAAGAGACTAAAATGACTGAGGCATACCAGACCTGGTATAGTGAAGTCAAAGGAAAATACACAGTTAAGAATAACCTGTTCAATTAGATTATATCGATCCGGGGTGCCAAATGGCACCCTGTTTTTTTATGGCTCATCCTGAAATGCCCCAAAATACCAAAAATTCAGTTAATAAACCATTGCAATATTGCGCAAAAGTATTCAACGGGGTATAATTGTCTAGGGAGAGTGAGAGGATGAAATTTTTCGAGAAGCTTAATTTATTGCTGAACATGTTTGGAATTACAAATTATCAGCTTGCAGAAGCTCTGCAGGTAGACGTGTCTCTGATAAGCAGATGGCGTACAGGTAATCGATTACCCTCCGAAAGAAGCAATCATTTGGAGGATATCTCAATGCTTATCGTGGACAAGGCAATTGAGATGGAAATGACTAATGACCTGATTGAGCAGCTTGGACTTTCTCTGTCATCTGCATCAGGAGATTCGAATGCAATCAAAGACCATCTGATGCATTGGTTAAAGCATGAGGCACCTGTTAAAAATGCCAGCCTTATAAAAAATCTCATTGAGAAAATTGAGTTTTTTGGTATTGATCCAGGTGATCATGATTTGAATTTAACAGCTGATTTGGACGATTTCCTTATAACGTCCGATTATGTTGGACTGGATGGAAAACGTGAGGGTATTAAAAGGTTCTTATACGAAGCAAGCCTTCTTGAGCCTTCAAATATCTATCTCTACAGTGATGAGCCGTTGTCCTGGCTCATCGATGACGTGAATTTTTATTTTACCTGGACACAGCTTCTTAACAGGGTTCTGCAGAAGGGGCACAGGTTTATCCTTGTCCACTCCGTAGAGGGTGAGCTCAAGGATATTCTCGGTGCAATTGAAAAGTGGCTCCCAATCTATATGAATGGGAACCTTGAGTCGTATTACTACCCCACGGATAATTGGGGTCCATTCAGGCAGACTCTGATGATTGCCGGTGAATCATTGGCACTTACATCTGCTTCGCTTGAAAACAGATCTGATTCACAGCTTAACTATTATATTACAGATAAAACCAAGGTAAAGTCACTTATTGAAACGTTCCATGGACTCATTGAAAAGTGCCAGCCATTGTTGAAGGTGTTCACTGATAGGAACAGGGCCGAGTATTTTAAGGAACTTCTTGATGCAGAGTCAATATTTTCCGAAACCTGCACCTTCAGTCAGAGCCTCAGCTCAATAACGATGCCGGTATCTGTAATTGGTGAAGTACATGAAAACGCAGGCTGGATGAGGGAAAGCGCTGAGAAATTTCTTCTTGAAAGACAGGAGCTTTTCTACGAGTGCCTTAAGGATAACAGATATATTGAGATCCTGTCTCTGCCAAGTGTAGAGGATATTAAATCAGAAAAAGTGATGATCGACCTCAGCCACTTCTTTCCGGATGGTCCCCAGCCCTACAAGCTAGGTCATTACAAGCAGCATCTTATAAATGTGATCTCTTTGCTGGAGACCTATGAGAATTACAGCGTGATATTGCTCGACAAGAAGCTGTTCAAGGACATAAAGATTATGGTCAGGATAGATGCATTTTCTATCATTTCAAGATACAAGCCCAGACCTGTTACTATCTCATTCAAGTATAACGGTATTAATAAGGGTCTTTTTGACTATATAAACGAAAAGATCAAGGAGGCAGACCAAAAAGCTTATGACAGGGAGATCGTTCTTTCGAAACTAAAGGAGCTTCTAAGAGCATTGAATCAATAATAGCGATTTTCTGCATAAAAAAATGCCATCCGACCGGATGGCATTTTTTATACTCTATTATAGTTTTTTGGAGAATATTGCAAGAACTCCTATTATGGCAAGTCCAAACAGCATCAGGCTTCTTTGGGCTATACTCATAATACCTGTAACTGCTATTATACCTATGGCAACAGGAATAACAAACTTTATCATGAAATACCAAGCTTCAAACAGCTTGAATTCCTTGGTCCCATTGTTAGTCATTTCAGCCTTAAGTTCATTCTTATCCATGAACCAGCCTACGAATACAGCAAGTATCAAGCCACCGATTGCAAGGAAGATCTTGTCTGTAAGAATATCGAAGAAGTCGAATGCTCCAACTCCAAGGAAGGTAGCGCCAGACATTACGCCCAGTGACAAGGATGCAAGCGTACACATACCTGCCATTACAGCTGATGAAGCATATACTGCTTTCTTACGAGCCCATCCTCTTTCATCCATAAGGTACGCTACTACAACCTCAAGAAGTGATACTGAAGAGGTAAGTGCAGCTACTGCCAGAGCAAGGAAGAAAACTATTGAAAGTATAGTTCCTATTCCGCCCATTTGAGCAAATATCTGAGGCATTACTACGAATACTAATCCAGGGCCAACAGCTGGCTCCATTCCAAATGCAAAAATTGCTGGAAACATTGCAATACCTGCAAGCAATGCAACGCTAGTATCCATCAATGATACCGTAAGTGCACTAGATGGAAGGTTTTCATTTTTGTTCAGATATGATCCATAGGTGATCATACAACCCATACCAAGGCTAAGTGA
The DNA here is from genome assembly GCA_036770525.1 of Gudongella sp. GTDB lineage: Bacteria > Bacillota > Clostridia > Tissierellales > Tissierellaceae > Gudongella. Next base: position 8,249 of record DAIPJA010000039.1, read on the forward strand.
GAAGAATACTTGTCCAAGTGCTGCAAGGAAGGTAGCTCCTGTAACTTGTGACCAGTCTGGTTTAAATAAAAACTCCAGTCCTGCACCCGCTCCAGGAAGAGTAACACTTCTTATGATTATTGCTATAAACATTACGTACAAGCTTGGCATAAGTATTTTACTTGCCTTTTCAATTCCTCCTGATATGCCCTTTGCTACTATTAGTATATTTACTACTAAGAAAATAGCCATCCAGACCAGGGGTTCAACAGGGCTTGTAATAAATGCTCCAAACGAATCTCCAATTGTAGCTGGATCAGCTAGCAATCCAGTTGCAGATTTTAGCATATAGGCGGATGCCCAGCCACCTACTACCGGGTAGAATCCCATTATAAAGAATCCACTAAGTACTCCCAGAACCCCTGCAAATGTGAAGTTCCTGTTTTGTTTCTTGTAGGCACCAACTGCTGCCAGTCCGGTCTTTCTACCAACAGTAAACTCAGCCAGCATGATGCTCATTCCTACCAGGGCGACGATTACCAAATAAATTACAATAAATGCTCCACCACCATTTTCGCCTGCCAGGTACGGAAATCTCCAGATATTGCCAAGTCCTACTGCGGAACCTGCTGCTGCCATTAGGAACCCAAACCTGGAACCCCAATTCTCTCTTTTGTTTTCCATCAAATTCCCTCCTTTGATTTTGATTTAATAGGAAACATCCCATCTATAGAATATATTAATACATCCATTGATTTTTGTCTACTCTGAATTTACAGATTATTGAGACAAGTTTGTGAATAGCTTGACAGTCAATTTCGCTTCACTAAATATTGTTGCTAGTTGTCTTCACATGGGATGAACTGTTACTATTAGAATTTGAAGGTATTCTTTGCAGCGTTTCTGGCGCCTTTTGCAAAGGCCTTAAGTATAAGCACAGTATTGTCCTTCATGACCTCACCGAGCAAGCCGCAGGCTTCTATGGTCGCACTTCTTCTTAATGCTTTTCTTTCCGGGATCGTTACTGAGCTGAGATATCTTTGGGCAATACAGCCTACTCGAAGGGTCAGAAGAGCATTTACTGAGCCTTCGGTTATTGAGTTGACAACTAGATTTGTCGCCATTACCGCTCCAGGGACCAGGGTAGCCATCCCTCCTCCCAGTATGGATGCTATAAGAGGCTCAACCTGTTCATCCAATAGATCCAGATCCTCAATCCCTCTGGCCATAAGGACTGTTGCTGCGACATTGCCGTAAAGAGATACTAACCTCGCCAATGATGGCCGCTCCTCATATATCCTGGACACCTCCCACAGCATTTTAGTCAGTGTTCCAAGTACAAAAAAGCTGTCCAACACACCATTCTGTGAGATTGCGGTGGAAAGAAAAACCCCCGTGGCTTTTCCCTTTACAAGTACTCTTGATTGTTTCCCTAATATCTCATAAGCCTTGAGGATCTGATCTTTTAAGTCAGACTCATCTGAAAACTGATAGTCTTTTTCTCTGAGATATCTGTTTTTCTGAAGACGTCGTTTGGTCTCCTGTAGGTAGTTAGCGAATTCAGGCGAGTTCTCGTCTTCCGGTATGGGAAGAGCCTTCCTGAAGCTTAAAAAGCTTAAAAGAGGTAATAGCAATAGGGAAAGAAGCACAAGCAGTAAAACTACCAGTGTGATCTGACCCAGCAGAGGATGGATCCCTGACATGAAGGTTGAAATCTGTATCACATTATTAAAAGCAATGATCAAGAGCAGTACCAAAAGTCCTATCCCGACTCTTATCAGGATCTTAATAATCGGTTGAAATGTGTCAACAGGCTTTTCCATAACAGGTCTCCTCTACGTTTTCTTTCTCTTTCTGTAATACGGACGCTTCTTCTTTTCTACAGGGGCAGTCTCCTCCTCAGGTGGTTCCTCCTCTGATCTCAGGGAAACCCAAAGCGAGGTACCTCCCTCCCCTCCAGACTCTATTCTTAGAAAATCTATTTTCTTAAGGAATTTTGAAAGCTTGGTGTCACCGTAGTTTCTAACGTCAAAATCGGGGTACCTTTTGGCTAATCTGTTTCCAATCTCACCCATATTCATTCTTTGGTCTTCACCAGATGCCTCGGCCAGCATCTTCTTGATTGCAAGCTTAATAACGCTCAGATCGGTCATGCTCTTTTCCTGATCTTCAGTAATCGCCGACTTACTCCTCCCGTTTCCTGTTGTGCCATTTTTGCCATCCTTGTCCTGGTCTCTGTCTTCGTCAAGTCCAATTGCCTTTTTCTCAGACTCAGCCAAAACGTCCAGATACTTAAAGAGGTTACAGGCTGAAATGAAAGGCTTAGGTGTCTTTCTCTCTCCCATGCCTATAACCATCATCCCTGATTCTCTTAGCCTGGCGGAAAGCTTTGTAAAGTCGCTGTCACTTGATACTATACAGTAGCCATCAACATTTCCTGAGTATAGGATATCCATGGCATCGATGATCATGGCTGAATCCGTTGCATTTTTCCCTACAGTATAATTATATTGCTGAACCGGGGTCACTGAGTTTTCTAGCAATACATCCTTCCAAGCAGCTGCTCCCGGTTTGGTCCAGTCCCCGTATATCCTTTTATAGGTAGCAGTTCCATAATTGGCTGTTTCATCAAGGATGTATTTTATATATTTCGCAGATACATTGTCAGCATCTATTAGAACAGCAAATCTTTTATCCTCCAACTCTACTTCCCTCCCTTCCAGTTTCCGATCTTTTCTGCAACTCTGATACCATCGACAGCTGCTGATATTATACCTCCTGCGTAGCCTGCACCTTCACCTGCCGGATACAGACCTTTGATATTTGTCTGCAGCTCCTCGTCTCTTGTTATTCTCACCGGTGATGAGCTCCTTGTTTCGACTCCTGTCATAACTGCATCCGGTCTGGCAAATCCCTTAAGTCTTTTATCAAATTCGATTATTGCCATTTTCATGGTTTCTGTAACATAAGGAGGAAGACACTTTCTCAGATCTGTCATTACTACACCCGGCTTGTAGCTGGCATCAATTCCTTGAAAGGCTTTTGATGGCCTATCCGTAAGGAAATCTCCGACTAATTGTGCCGGTGCTTTATATGACCCTCCTGAGGCCTCGTATGCACTTCTTTCCCAGCACCTTTGGAACTCGACTCCAGCAAGCGGGTGATCACTCCCAAAATCCTCAGGAGTTACATTGACTAATAAGGCTGCATTGGCATTTACCCTATCCCTTGCTCTTTCACTCATTCCATTTGTGACCGTCATTCCTTCCTCTGAGGCTGCAGCTACTACGGTTCCACCTGGACACATGCAAAAGGTATATGCCGACCTCCCATTGTCAAAGTGACCGGACAGCTTGTAATCGGCAGCTCCCAGCCGTGGGTGAGTGTACAGCTCTCCATATTGGCTCCTGCTTATCATTTCCTGTGGATGCTCTATCCTTACACCAATTGAAAATGCCTTCTGTTGAATGCTGATCCCTGATTTGTAGAGCATCTCGAAGGTATCTCTGGCACTGTGCCCCAATGCCAGAACAACCTTATCGGTCTCCAATTTTTCAGCCCCGTTGATTACTACCCCTTCTATAGTACCTTCTCTGATAATAAGGTCTGTTGCCTTTGCCTGGAATCTAACCTCACCGCCAAGGGATATTATTCTTTCCCGAAGATTTGCGACTACCGTTCGTAAAATATCTGTGCCTATGTGAGGTTTATTTACATAAAGGATATCCTCAGGAGCACCAGCATCAACAAAGTACTCCAGGACCTTTCTGCAGCGTGGGTCCTTGATCAGCGTTGTGAGCTTTCCATCTGAGAAGGTTCCTGCTCCACCTTCACCAAACTGAACATTTGATTCAGTGTTGAGTATTCCCGTTTCCCAGAACTCCTCGACATCCCTGATTCGGTCCTCCACCCTCTTGCCTCTTTCAAGAAGTATGGGCTTATATCCAAGCTCTGCAAGTACCATTCCTGCAAAAAGTCCTGATGGCCCTGTACCTACGATCACAGGTCGTATAGAATCCTTCTCAGCGGTTGGAGTATATTTAAAGCTAATGCTCTCTGCCTTTATTACTCCTTTTTTTGAAAGTCTCTTAAGCATTTTATCCTCATTATCTACCTGGAAGTCGACTGAATAGACAAAGCTGATCATATCTTTTTTTCTGGCATCGATCGATTTTTTATATATCGACCATCCTTTTATCTCATCTGCTCTTATTCCCAGTGTTCTTGATAGAATTTCAGGGAGCTGTCTTTCATCCTGAGCAAGTGAAAGCTTGATTTCTGACGCTCTAAGCATCGGCTTCACCTTCCCTTATTTGATCGCATTCAGAGCTGAGTATTGTAAGCTTCCTGCCAAATATTTCTCTCAGGCCATCAATAGCAGCCGAGGAAACTTCTGAAA
>DAIPJA010000040.1:0-12473 GCA_036770525.1 Gudongella sp.
CAGTGCGGTCACAGATCCCGTAGCCTCAGGACTAATTTCATCAATGGAAAGTCCCGGTGGAAATGTCACTGGAACAAGCGACGCAACTCCCATGAAGGAACAGCTTTCTATGTTTAAGAAGCTTGATCCCTCGATAAAAAAGATCGGGATCCTCTTTAACACCAGCGAGAGCAATTCCGAGATCCAGGTCGCAAAAGCCAAGGAGCTTGCAGGTGAGTTAGGTCTGGAGATCGTTGAAATGGGGATAGCAAATATAAATGACATACCACAGGCGATGGATTCACTTATAAAGGATATAGACGGATTCTATGCGATCACCGACAATATGGTTGCTTCATCCATGGCTGTTGTTGCCGAAAAGCTTAACTCCAATGGAATAATCTCTGTAGGTGCTGAAGGCTCCTTCGTTGAGGGTGGGTTACTGGTTACTGACGGTGTCAGCTACTTCGAGTTGGGTAAACAGACTGCGGCAATGGCAAAGGCCATACTCATAGACGGAAAGTCACCATCAGAAGTACCGGCAGAAAAATCTAAAGGCACAACCTCAGTATTCAATAAATCTACTATGGAAGCTTTAGGTGTAGATCCTTCAAATGAAGTTTTCAAAGGTGCAGAAGAAGTAGGACAATAACAACAATTCAGGAGGCAGAAAATGAACGAACTTATACTGACCTCTCTCGAGCAGGGACTGATTTTCTCAGTCCTTGCAATGGGAGTGGTCCTCACCTATAAAGTACTCGATATGGCCGATCTGTCCGTGGAAGGCACCTTCCCCCTTGGTGCCTTCGTATTTGCACGGTTTGTCATTGGAGGAACAAATCCCTTAATATCAACTCTTTTGGCATTTGCCTTTGGAGCAGGAGCAGGTCTTGTAACAGCCTTGCTTTTCGTTAAGCTTAAGATCAGACCTCTCCTATCAGGGATACTTACCATGACGATGCTATACTCCTTCAACCTGCGGCTGAATGGCAAGGCCAATATACCACTCTTTGGCTCAGGTACTATATATCCCGAAGGCTACAGACTGCTGGTCCTTATTGGAGCGATCATATTGGTAAAGCTCGTTCTTGACTGGTTCCTCAAGACTGAAACAGGCTACCTTCTAATCGCTACCGGGGATAACGAATCTTTGGTTCGATCCCTGGGAGAAAACAGCAATAAATATAAGATCCTTGGATTTATGCTTTCAAACGGCTTCGTTGCAACAAGTGGTGCCATGATGGCTCAATACCAGGGCTTTGCAGATATAACCATGGGAAGCTCAATAATCGTAGTGGCATTGGCGTCGATCATTATCGGCGAAACTGTTGGAAAGAGCTCAGGAAAGATAAGTCTTACTCTTAGAGCAGTTATTGGGGCAATGACCTACAAGCTTATGGGGGGCGTTGCTATAGATATGGGCTTAAGCCCCACTGACCTAAAGGCAATAAGTGCGATAATAGTAATAGCATTTATATCTTATAACAATTTTTCTTCACCGGTGATCAATAGTCTAAAAAAGCGGGGAGGTAAGACAGTTGCTGGAAATAAGAAACCTGTGGAAGAGTTTTAATACAGATACTGAATTTGAAATACCGATTTTCAGGGGCTTCAACATCTCAATTGATGATAAGTCCCTGACTGCGGTCATTGGAGCAAACGGATGTGGGAAAAGTACTCTTTTGAACCTTATAAGCGGAAGCTTGCGTGTTGATGATGGAGAGATACTTCTGAAGGGGAACAACATAGCTCCTCTGCCCGAGGAGGAAAGAGCACTTCATATTGGCAGAGTCCACCAAAATCCATCCATGGGTGTAGCGCCAAGTCTTACCATACTCGAAAACCTTTCATTAGCAAGCAAAAAGGGCGAACCCTTTGGCCTAAAAAGATTGATTCGCAGTGAGCGGCTGGATATTTTCGTGTCCCTTCTAAAGGATCTTGACCTTGGTCTTGAGGATAAGCTGAACACTCAGGTGAGATTCCTCTCAGGAGGCCAGAGACAAAGCCTTTCACTTGTTATGGCAGCGATGAAGCATCCTGACCTCATGCTTCTTGACGAGCATACTGCTGCTCTTGATCCAAAGACCTCACAGGTCGTAATGGAAAAAACTCGGGAGCTTCTTGATAAATATCATATAACAACTATAATGGTATCCCACCACATTGGGGATGCGATTAAATATTCCCAGAGAGTTGTTATGCTGGATAAAGGAAAAATCGTTCTGGACAAGCCAAGCTGCGACACTTCTGAGGAAGAGCTGCTTGCGATTTACCAGTCAAAGATCCATGAAAGGATTATAGCCTGATATTTTTGGGTAATATCCCCTTGACTGAATTGAAAGGGGATGTGAGTTTTGGCAAAAACCAAATTGAAGGCAAATATTATTGGAAATATGGGCTGGGAGATGGATATAAACGGGCATCACTTCATAACTGATGCAGCTGTTGAATCAGGAGGCAACGATCTCGGGCCAAGACCTAAGGCTATGCTTCTGGCAGGACTTATAGGCTGCACAGGAGTTGATGTGAAGATGATCCTCGACAAAATGAAGGTTGAACCGGAGGACATTCATATTGAGGTAGAAGCTGAGGCCTCTGAAGTGGATCCAAAAATATATACTGACATACACCTGACTTATATATTCAAAGGTAAGGATCTTCCTCTGGACAGATTGGAAAGAGCAGTAAACCTTTCTCTTGAGAAGTACTGCGGGGTAACTGCAATGCTTGAAAAGGCAGCAAATATAACCCATGCAATAATTGTAGAGGACTAAAAATCCCTGCTCCCAACTTACGGGAGCAGAGCTTTTTTGTATTCTTTCTGCCTTCTTGTAGCTTCTACTAATCCAAACTCTCCTATCCATCTCCAGTAGATCTTAAGACTCAACGGAAGCTCCGTTATTATAGCATTATTCTTTTCCAAGGCTTCACCTTCAAGGACCACAAGTCCCTCTCCCTGTTTTTTAAGCCAGAATATAAGGGCCTCCTGATCTGTATCAGACAACTCATCCTTTATAAGGATGACGGGCTCTATACCTCTCTTCCTCAGAGACGAAATATCCTCCTCCATCTCTATCCAGGTCTCAGGATCACCGGGAAGCGCAAACCTAAGAACCATAACTTTCAGACCGAGATCTCTGAACCTGTTTAATTCTTCCTCCCATTTTGAAAATCCCCATACTCCTGCAGCTATATAAGTGCCCTTGAGCTCCCTTCCCTCAAGAGCTGAAAGCAACCCTTCAAGCCTCTCCCTGCTTTGAAAAAGATCCATATCCTTAAGGTATACAGCTGATCCCCAATTATCTATATCTGTGACGATCTCCTCAATCGGTCTGAGATTGTAAACTTCCTTTCCAATAAGTCCGTTCTCATTGAAGTTTACTCTCTGCTGAGAGTGTATCTCCCTTACTGATGGGTATTGCAGAAAATAATAGCCATCTCTCTTTATCGATCTTGATTCCATCGGCTTAAGAACAGAGCCTGAGAATCCCTTGTCTATTACACCAAGCTTGTTTTTTATCTCATCAAGACTTCTCTCTGTTTCTATACCTATAAGGGTCTCCTCCAGCTGCTTTACCGGATTTCCTGTATATATAAGGTCAAAGACTGATGGATCTGCCTGAGCTGCAGACTCTCCCGCAGCTGCAATAATTGCACTTGACGAAGTTTCTCTGGAAATATGAGCCTGCTCAGAGGCAGCCGACTCCTGTCCTCTTTCGACCCAAAATACTATCAGGTCAGGCCTGAAGTCCTGAAGACCTCTTTTGAATGCACCCTTCTCAACTGCAAAGTCGTAAATCCCAAGCTCCACTCTGCCCTTGAGGTATGCAGGTATTTGTCCCGCAAGCAAAGCTATTTCGATGGGTTCCTGAAGTCTTACGACCTCTGCCCCCTTCTTTCCTGCTCCGATTCCCGGTCTTACAAAAAGAACCCTCACACGACCCATCTCCTTCCCATTTTCTCTATATTCCCATTTTATCACGTTTCCCGGAGCATACAATCTTTTTATTGACTTCGAACATATGTTCTGTTATTATGGATACACAGACCACAAAGAGGTGTTAGAAATGTCGGAAAGGATAGTTTTTCACATAGACGTAAATTCCGCTTACCTTTCCTGGGAAGCCGTATACAGACTCCAGCACGGCTCTCCCATTGACCTTAGGGATGTTCCTTCAATAGTTGGGGGCGACCAGGAAAAGCGGCACGGGATAGTTCTTGCAAAGTCCATCCCCGCAAAAAAATATGGGATAATAACCGGCGAAACCGTCCATTCAGCCTTTGAAAAATGTCCGGAGCTTGTTATGGTCCCTCCATGCTACCCACGCTACATAAGGGCCAGTGATTCCATGGTGGAGCTTTTGGGCAAATACTCACCCTTCATCCAAAGATATTCCATAGATGAGGTGTTTCTTGAATACATTGATGCTGAACGGCCATTCATGGAAGCGGCCACAGAGATGGGCAGAAGGATCCGGGAGGAGCTTGGATTTACCGTCAATATTGGTATAGGTCCGAATAAGCTGCTTGCTAAAATGGCCTCGGACTTTTCAAAGCCTGACAAGATACACACCCTTTTCAAGGAGGATATCCCTGAGAAGCTATGGCCTCTTCCCGTAGAGGAGCTTTTTATGGTAGGTTCGAGAACAAAGAAAAAGCTCAATGGCAGAGGTATATTCACGATCAGGCAACTGGCGGATCTGGACAGGGATTACATCCACTCCTGGCTCAAGAAGCCAGGTCTGCTGATTTGGGAATACGCCAACGGTATTGAGTCCTCACCTGTGAGAAGCGGTGCTGTGCCCTTAAAGTCAGTTGGGAACTCAACCACTATGCCCTTTGATGTGGAGACCAGAGAAGAAGCCCATAAGGTGCTTCTGGCGATATCGGAGATGATAGGTCTTAGAGTGAGAGACCTCGATATGTGTGGCAGCGTAGTTTCGGTCTCGCTTAAAAACCACCTGTTCTATCATTACTCACATCAAAGAAAGCTCAATATACCTACTGATTCGACTAATGCTATCTACAGAGTTGCCAGAAGTCTGTTCGATGAAATGTGGCAGGGAGAGCCTATGAGAAATTTCTCAATAAGCCTTTCTCACCTTGAATCCAACGATTTTTTTCAAATGTCCATGCTGGGCAGTCAAAACAAAAAGGAACAGCAGCTGGATGATGTGATAGACAGGATAAGGCTTAAATACGGACAAAGGTCCGTCTACAGGTCATGCTTCCTCTATTCAGGCATCGATCCCGTTATAGGAGGTGTCATTATGGAGGAAAGCTATCCTATGATGTCCAGCTATCTATAGGAGGTTATACTTATGAAGGTCCTTATGAAGCCTGTTGAAATGATCGCCTGGTTCAACGACAAGGATTATCCGGTTCCTCTGAGATTTAGATTGGATTCCGAGGACAAGGTGCGGACGGTCATACGAATCGGGCGAATATTCTCCCATGAGGAGGAAAAGCTTGGCGGAAACAGGATGGTGGTCTATCGCTGCGAGGGGATAATAGGGGAGCAGCAAAGACCCTTTGAATTAAAATATGAAATATCAACCTGCCGGTGGTTTCTGTTCAAAATGTAAAGGAGGCTCATTGGCCTCCTTTTGCTATTTCTTCAAGCTCCTCAGTCATATAGAATCTGATCCTGTCCTCCAGAGAAGGATGGGTATGATACCAGAACTCGTAAAAGCCTGACGGTCTTGGGACTCCGAGGCTTGTTTCATACAACTTCTCCATAGCGGACACGGCTGATTCTCTATCTCTTGTCATCGATATTTCATAGAGATCAGCCTCTCTTTCAAACACCCTCGAAACTCCATTTACAGCAGGCTGCCCCAGCCAGTTAAAAAGATTCAGAAGAATGAGCAGCAATGGAAGTGATGCATAACTATGAAGCTTAGTAAATCCAAAGGCTCCTCCTGAGGCCTTTATTATCCAGCCTGAGAAGAGATATATAAGAAACAGGATCAGGAAGGTGCCTGCTATTCCAAGTCCTATCCCCTTCCAGATATGGTTTCTTACATAGTGTCCCATCTCGTGTGCTGTTATGCTGATTACCTCTCTCTCATTCAGATTGTTTATAGTAGTATCCCAAAGTACGATCCTTCTTGAGGAAAGAATCCCTGTCATATAGGCATTCATCGTCTTGGTGTCCCTGCTTTTATCGACTACAAAAATATCTGCATCACCAATCCCTCCCTTATGAAGGATCTCCTGGATCCCGCTCTTGAGAGATCCATCAGAGATAGGTGTATATCTGCTGAAAAATGGGTCTATTACAAGAGGAGTAATGAATACCATAAATACTATCACCGGTATCATCAATAGGCCTCCCCTCCACCACCAGGTCTCAGGATATCTTTGTATAAGCCCGTATGGGACCCACAAAAATACAGCAATCAAGCCATTATTCACAAGAAATCCCTTTGCGCTAAGCTCGATCCATCTCAGTATAGTCTGATCTGTAAGTCCGTACCTATGTCTCAGGATAAATGACCCGTAAAAGTTAAAGGGCAAATTGATAAAATATACTATGCCCAAATAAGCCAGTCCAAATAAAAGTCCCGATAAAAACATGCCTCTTCCGCGACTGGTTATTTGGAAAAGTCTCTGAGAAAATCCGGAGAACAGGAAAACCATAGGGACAATATAGGATAATGGGAGCCTTATTGCCCATAGTCTGAAGGCGTCCATTCTATAGCTGTAAGCTGCTTCATCAAGATCAGGATACTCCTGCCTTAGAGACTGGATATTCAGATACTCGGAACGAATCATTGCCCCTGCAAATATTATTAAGAATATAATTAACAATACAGCTGCAGCTATAAGTTTCTTGTCCATACTTACCTACTTACCTTCCTCGATGTTATCTATTAGTTATTAGCTTACAGCTACCTACTAACTACTATTCTCAACTATTAATTAATCTCCACTCCGCCCATTATTGCAGTCCCCTTAACAATAAGCAGTGGTGCGGTTGGGTCTGGTGGACCCATGGCTTTGTTTGTAAATCCTCCAAGTATTGGTGTCCCCTGAGCTTCAACTCTCCAATGTCTGGGCACGTGTATTTCAACTCCGCCTGCAATGGCAGTGGCTTCTATATAACATTGAGCCCCTTCCATATTTGCCTCTCTGAGATCGAGCTCTATTCCACCCATAATGGCAGTAAGTTTCCCTCCCTTGAAGCTTTGGGACGTGTTGATGTTCTCTATTCCGGACATCAATACGGTGTGATCCACAAAATCCTCGTTGGTTCGGTTTTTATTCCAATTCTCTGGGTTTGTACCACTTTTATTGGACATTACTCCCTTGGAGAAAATTAGGTTCCCTCCTATCAGAATCAATATAACCGGGAAGAAATACTTGAATACATCCCTGGTTATCATATCCAGCCTGCTTAGTTGAAAAATTACTCCTATAGAAATTACTATAAGGCTTCCAAGCTTCGAAGATCCCCTGTCAAAAAGTCCAGCCAAACCAGCAATGATTATAATGACCGGCCAGTAAGTGCTTATAATGTCTCCAAAGTCCAAGTACCCCAACTGGTCTCCAAGAAATCCTGCTCCTATCAATATCAGTAATATACCAACAAAATATCTGCCTTTCATTTTAACCCTCCTCAATTCCCTTTTTCCAATGCATTGATACCCTATTCTCAATATAGCACAACAGAAAAAGAAGCGATAGGCGATAAGTGTTAGGCGATACACGATAAGCGATGGTAGGGGCAGACGACCCTGTCTGCCCGAAAGAGTAGATCCTTAACTAACGTTCAGGATGACAGAAATGTGTCATCCTGAGGCTTGCCGAAGAATCTTAGTTCTTAGCCCTTGGCTCTTGGCTCTTAGCTCTTTTATTGTTCATCGTTCATTTTTTATTATATTTCCAATTGTAATCTGTGAATTGTGAATTGTGAATTCCTTCACGCTTTCCTGATAAATGTATGCCTGCATTTTGGGCAGTTTATACTGACTCTTCCCTTCCCTCTTGGAACCCTGAGCTTTTGTCCGCAGCCAGGACATTTAAAGTATTTATACTGGCTTCTATTTTTTGCTGTCTCTTTGTATCCAACAGCTTTCCTTCTAATACTGCCGAATAAGCCTAAAAATTTCTGGTTTTCTCTATATCTTGCACTTGTGTTCCTTGAAAACATTCGCAGGTACCCAAGCACCAATATGATTATTCCTGCAGTATTCAGCGCAGTGCTCTTAAATAATATGCTCCCAAGTATAATGGCTATACTTAAGGTGAACATGGCATTTGACAGCTGATCCAGCCCATATCTGCCTGTCATAAACTTCCGGATCCAATTCTTCATTATATCCTCTCCAATGCTGTTGTATGGTAATGATTATACCATCAGTAGGTACTCTAATCAAAGAAAAACCCCGGGGAAATAAACCCGGGGATTTAAACTAATTATTCTCTTCAAGCCATCTTTTTGCAAAATATGCATAATACGCTGCACCCTTGAAGAACTGATCTTCGTCAAAGTCCGTCTTTGGGTGGTGATGTGAAAATGGATATCCATTTGAGGGGCTTCCCATGGATAGTATAGCCATGAATGATGGGACTCTTTCACTAATGAATCCAAAATCCTCTGATCCGCTTAGCATGCCGTCATCCATATATGGATCCAACTGGAGCACTCCAGCCTCTCCAAACAGCTCTTTACCAAAGGATATAGCCTGATCTCTCATTGCCTTGTCATTGATCACTGAAGGACACTGTATCGTATACTCAACCTCAGCTGAGCCTCTAAAAACAGCCGCAGTACCCTTGGCAATCTCAACAAGTCTGTTCTTCATGAACTCCCTGGTTTTAGGATCCATAGTTCTGATAACGCCAGAAATCGTTGCTGTATCCGGAATGACATTAGCAGCAAGACCACCGGACATCTGCCCGATAACGCAGAGTGCTTTCTCTCCAGGCTTTATCTCTCTGCTGACAAGCTCCGACAGCGCTAAATGAGTTTGTGCAGCTATATTTAGTGGGTCGACGGCTGTATGGGGCATAGCGCCATGACCACCCTTGCCCTTTATATATATATGAAACTGGTCAGGAGCCATCGATGCTGCTCCTTCCCTTGGTACAAGAAGCTTACCATGCTCAGCCTCTATGCCTGAGAATACGTGGATCATCATTGCAGAGTCAACCTTGGGATCTTCAAGGACGCCTTCTTCTATCATAGTCTTCGCACCTGTCAGGACTTCCTCTCCTGCCTGGAACATAAGCTTTACATTGCCCTTAAGCTCACCCTCTATCCCCTTTAACAGCTTTGCAGCACCTAGGAGAGTGCTTGTGTGTACGTCGTGTCCACAGGCATGCATCGCTTCATTTTCTGATGCAAATGCCAATCCTGTTTCTTCTTTTATCGGTAGAGCATCCATATCTCCTCTTAATAAAATTGTCTTTCCTTTCTTTGGATCCCCGATATTCGCTACTACTCCTCCTCCAACTACTGATGAGGATATTCCTATTTCCAGAAGTTTTTTCTGGACAAAATCCACTGTATTCGGCAGCTTCATACCAAGCTCAGGATTCCTGTGCAATTCCCTCCTGTTGTCCACTATTTCATTTTGGAGCTTTGAAGCTCTCTCTAGCAATTCTTTCTCTAATGTCATCTGATCCATCCTCTCTATAAATATTACCATTTGCTTTTATGAGTTAAAGCTGTTATGCAAAAATGTAATTAGATACAGTATAGCAGAATTTTAATTCTTGTAAATAAAAATCCCGGGGATTTCCCCGGAGATTTATATTTATATAACCATAGTTCCTCTATTTTTACCGTTTCTCTTGGACTGATACAAACCATCATCAGCTCTTCTGATAGCATCGTTATAACTTTTGAGATAAATGAAACTTAAATACCATCAAATCTATTAATAATTTCAAGTATTAAAGCAGTCAAATTTCGAAATGTTATTTTATGCTTATTATCCCTGATTTTATCACAGCTTTCCTTATAAATGGATCATACATCCCTGGGGACTTGATATTCTTGAGTAAGATGTTGAGTTTAATTTTCCAGGCTCTCCTGGAGTACCTTTCAGCACAACCGGTAAATCCCTCAGCAATACTCTCATACGCCATTTCTGCAGTTCTTAGGGCATAGCTTATACCCTCTGCAGAGCTCGGGCTTATGGCGCCAGCAGCTTCACCTATTAGCAATACTCCGTCCCTTCCAAATATTGTCTCTCCCGGATTTGAAGGCCTGTTTATAAGAGTTCCCTCTGACTTTATTTTCTTCCCCAGGTCAATACCCTTTGATCTCATCTTGTCCTTGAGTATCTTAAACCTTTCATTTGGTTTGTCTTTAATTGCCAGAGCGGATCCTATGAGAAGCTTTCCTTCCTTAGGTATTATCCAGGAATAGAAATCGGTTACATCTTTGTCAAAAATCGCAGTGTAATAAGGCATTTCGAAATCAGCCTCGTACCATTCCTGTATGGCTGCATATTTTTTATTTCCGCCTCAGCTCCAAATATTCTTGATCGTATTATAGACGAAGCTCCATCAGCACCCACTACTACCCTCGCCCTTATTTTTTCCTCCCCTGTTTCTGAGGAGCATATAACCTCATATCCATTTTCAACTTTATGGATATCTCTGACCAGTGTGCCAAGCTTTATATCACATACTCCGGCTGCTCTGCCTAATAGCCATCGGTCAAACTCTTTCCTGTCAATATTCAAGTAAAATCTTTGATACATGCTCTCGAGATCATTGTCGAAATCTATAGCCCTGACTGCAAACAATTGAGGACCTACAAATATACTCTGTGGTACCACCAACCCCGAGCTTGCAAGAATCCTTTGGGCATCAGGTGCCAGCAGGCCTCCGCAGCATTTCCCTTCCCTGAACTGAATGTTGTTAACTTCAGCCTCTCTTCTGTCTATGAGTATAACTTTGTATTTGCTCCCAATAAGTGAAGCAAGTGATGATCCTGCCGGACCTGCTCCAACAATAGCTATGTCATGCATATCCCAACACCTCTTGCATTATTTCCATCAAATTTGATAATAGCACTATATTTATTGTTTATCAATAAATATTTATCTTTATGATCTTCAACGCATGAAAAAGCAGCGCCATTTGAATATCAAACAGCGCTGCTTAATGATCAATACTTATTTATCCAGTTGGAGATTCATCCTTTCCTTGACTACTGCCTGTGCAGCTGCCAACCTTGCTATTGGAACTCTGTATGGTGAACAGGATACATAATCCAGTCCTATCCTGTGGCAGAATTCAACTGAGCTTGGTTCTCCCCCATGCTCGCCGCAAATCCCCAGTTTGATATCCGGTCTAGTCTTCATGCCTAAATCAACTGCTATCTCCATCATTTTACCGATTCCTCTTTGATCAAGGACCTCAAATGGACTCTTGGCAAATATTCCCTTGTCGACATAGTCATTCAGGAACTTGCCTGAGTCATCTCTTGAGAAACCAAAGCCCATCTGGGTAAGATCATTGGTTCCAAAGCTGAAGAACTCTGCTTCCTTAGCAATATCGTCCGCTGTTATAGCTGCTCTTGGGACCTCTATCATTGTTCCGATCATATACTCAATGGAGTCGCTTCTTTCCCTGAAGACATCCTCTATCTCTTCAATGACCTCTTTCTTGACGTATATCAGCTCATCTGCATCACCAATCAGAGGGATCATTATCTCAGGTACTATCTTCACTCCATCATTGACCTTGTAGTCCAGTGCTGCCTCGATTATCGCCCTTGTCTGCATCCTGTAGATCTCGGGATAGGTTACCGCCAACCTGCACCCTCTGTGACCAAGCATAGGATTTACCTCCTCAAGGGACTCAACAGTATCCTTGAGGTCTTCTGCAGATATACCCATTGATTTTGCAAGCTCCTCGATATCCTTGGCATTACTTGGCAGGAATTCATGCAATGGAGGATCCAGCAGTCTAATTGTTACAGGTCTTTCCTCCATTATCTTATAGATTTCGTAGAAATCCTTTCTCTGAAGCGGCAGAAGCTCATCCAGAGCTTTCTTCCTCTGCATCTCAGAATTTGAAACTATCATCCTTCTGACGGCAGGTATCCTAGCCTCGTCAAAGAACATATGCTCTGTACGGCAAAGGCCTATGCCCTCAGCACCAAACTTGACAGCTTGTGCTGAATCCTTCGGAGTATCGGCGTTTGTCCTAACCTTTAGCCTTCTCACCTCATCCACCCAGGACATGAATTCTCCAAAATGACCTGAAAGCTCTGGTTCAACCTTGGGTATATCGCCCAGGTAGACTGTACCGCTGCTTCCGTCAAGGGATATATAGTCTCCCTCCTTGAGAGTTATGGATCCGGATTTCATTATTTTTTGATATTCATCAACTCTTACCTCACTGCAGCCAGCTACACAGCACTTACCCATGCCCCTTGCCACTACAGCAGCGTGAGATGTCATGCCGCCTCTCGCTGTCAGGATCCCCTCGGCCATTATCATACCTTCGATATCCTCCGGCGAGGTCTC
>DAIPJA010000245.1:0-2328 GCA_036770525.1 Gudongella sp.
AGTTGCTTTTCTGTTGCAGATACAAGAAAATCAAGGAGCCACTGGAATCTTTCCATCTTGATATTGATTTCGTCCACAGGTATATTCCATGTCTTAAGGGATTCCCTTGAGTATTGTGTTAACCAGGAAAGCCTTTTATAAACCTCAAGATTTGGCTCTATGTAGCCAATGCCCTCGACGTACTCTTCTCCGCCCATCTCGGCTCCTGACTGTTTGCCATAAAGAACAGTGTCATGCTTGAGCTCGGACCATGATCCCAGTGCAGTATTCAAGCTTTTGTCAAGCCAGGCATCGTTCTTCATGAAGTAAGGATATTCCTCTTCAGGCAGCTCAATCAAAGCCTTCAGCACCCACATCCAGCCTGTATACATATTGTTCTTCCAATCCTTCTCCTCGTACTTCGCAAATTCCTCTCTAAGTCGCTCAAGCTCCTTGGGGTACTCAGTCCACTCTTTGTTGATGGGATTTTGAAGCTGCAGCTCCTTGGCTCTGTCCGATCCAAGCACAGCCATTACGTCCAGTCCTGAAGGAATAGGTCTTAAAACGGGATAAACCAGCTCCTGGATCATCTGAGCATCCATCACATATCTCTGCCCCATGAACCTGAACTGCTTCCCGACAGGATAGTCAATGCCTGCATATCTCGCCTGGATTTTAGGCTCAGGTAACTTCTCGACCTCAGCGTAAAATGTATCAAGCTTTGTGCTATCAGAGATTTCATCCGCAGGAAATTCTTGTCCATAGACCATATTCGCTATACCTATGTAATCTCTAATCCCCAAATCATCTGAATTGCCTACAAAAAAGGCAGTTGGCGAGTATATCTTCCCCCAAGATTCCATAATGTCCGGATTGTCATCAGCCATTTTTGCCATCAGTATAGCCTGTTTTGTCAGGTCCAGGTATCTCGTTTGCTTGTCCTTATATAAAGGCATAGGCGCCTGACCGTACCACATCATAGATAGGAAATATGTACCAAGGTCCTCGCTTCTGGTGTAATGTCCTCTGACCTGATATTGGCTGTAATCAAGCTCAAAAGGAAATATTGAGGATTCCTGGAATCCTGCCTTGTTGATTATCTTATCGTACTCAGAGTCTATCATACTTAACATTTCTGAAGGTATGCCATCAGGCAGATCCTGCTTCAACAGCCTTTGAGCAACCCCAAAGAAAGCAATATTTCTACCCTGTATACTTTTCAGATCAGTATCATTAAGATCCCCATAAAGCTTGATCGACTCCTCCAGCATCCTGTCGGTCATATCTTTATTGATCTGGATCAGATGCTTATCCTCCAGGGTCCTTAGGGTATAGTCATAGAAAATATGGTACACCTGAAGCACTGAATCGGTGGTGATAAACGATGGTATCTCCTCATATTCATTGTGCTCGTAGATGAAGAACAACTGCTCTTCCTTCGAAGGATTTACAAAGAATCCATTTTCAGCGAGCATCTTCTTTTGCTCCTCACCAAGGCCAGGAAATTTATCCAGATTTATGATATTGGAAAGATCACTGGATACAATAGGCTCAATTGGATCGTTCTCAATGTCAGGAGCTTCCACAGGATCCTCCGATGGACCAGGAACTGTCTCTGACGGTTCCTTGCCGCCAGTACCAAGGCCGCAGCCGGTTATAAAGATTAAAACAACTAAAAACAGAATCATCAGTTTTAGCTTATTATTATTCCTCATCAATACTCCCTCCATTCAAGTTTATCCTCACTTATTCCAACTACCGCCTTGATATTCTTATTATTAATTGATCCGGACAACGATAGCTCTCCTTCACTTTCATAAATTTTTTTGATTGTCTGCAACTCATCGGTTTGAAGGAATCCCTCAAAACCAAAACCCCTCCACTTGTAGCTGTTAATGACCATACTCCCCTCCTCAAGGTATTCAGAGGATACGATCTCACATATACCATCTCCATCAAGGTCATAAAGAATGAAATCATCAAATGGTTTTGAAAGCCTCGATCCTCTCCAGAAGGGCGATAACTTTTCACCTTTGAAGCTGTAGATAAATGGACGTTTTGCCATTACCTGATGTAACGGTGACTCCTTATATACACCCAAGGCTATCTCTTCAACTCCGTCGCCGTCAACATCTCCTGTCATGATCTTCCAGGGCTTAAGCTCCGAGACATTCCACCTGAGAAGCTCTTTTCTCCCACCCTCCAGTGAATAGATTATTACCTCGTTGCCATATTCCTGCCACCGTCTGCCTTTAAGTACGACCAGATCCTGATCCTCCCCTCCGGTCAATCTGCCTATAGCATGATCCTTGGTGTTGTCGAGAATAAAGCCTGCAAAAAACAAAAAAA
>DAIPJA010000246.1:0-2318 GCA_036770525.1 Gudongella sp.
CTCTGACATTATACAGTCCATTCTTGTCAAGGATAAACCTTGCGATCTGAGACCCTGTAAGACCTGTCTGACTTGGTACTTGAAGATATTTTGAAAATGTGCTCTTGATTTTCATCTGAGCATACATCGAAAAGAAAAGAGCCGGTAGAACCAACATAAACCAAGTACTGTCATAAAATCCTGTATACATAGTATCCATCTCCTCTATAAAACGTAGCCTTCTTCGATTTTATTCCCTAATAAAAATGCAGAGACTCCCATAGGCTTCTTGTTTGGGAATTGCAATTCTTTAATTATAACAAAGCCATCTCCTGCTGCCACCTTTATCCCATCTTTATCTGCCTTGACGATAGTGCCGGGTGGAATATTATGATTTTGCTTTATCGAATCAGCCTTCAGAATTCTTACCCTTTCACCTTTGTAAAATGAAAATGCGTTTGGCCATGGGATCAAGCCTCTGATCATATTTCTTATTTTATCAGAAGGCTTACTCCAATCAATCCTGCCTGTATTTTTATACAACATGGGTGCGTAACTGCTTTCCCCATGATCCTGTGGTATATACGCGGCTTCCCCTTTAATAATATAATCTATAGCTCTAACTATAAGTTCTGCACCAAGGACAGATAGCCTGTCATGCAGCTCTTCAGCAGTATCTTCATCGTCAATCTGAGTCTCAGCCATTAAAACAATTGGACCGGTGTCAAGGCCCTTTTCCATTTTCATTATTGTTACACCTGAAATACTATCACCATTTATGACAGCCCAATTTATTGGAGCTGCCCCTCGATACCTGGGAAGAATGGAAGCATGTATATTCAAGCAATCATATTTAGGAATTTTTAACAGCTCCTCTTTGAGAATCTGTCCGTATGCTGCCACAATAATGAAGTCAGGCTCAATAGACTTTAGCATATCGATAATTTCTGAATCATTTACATTTTCAGGCTGGTGGACTGTTAATCCCAAATTAATAGCCAATTCTTTGACAGGTGTAGGTTGGAGTTTGTTACCCCTTCCTTTGGGCTTATCCATCTGGCTTATCACTAGAGGTATTTGAAATCCCTTATCAAAAATCGCCTTCAATGCAGGAACTGCGAAAGCAGGGGTACCCATATAAACTATCTTCATTCCTCATCATCCTCTTGAGCTTCATTGTAAATATCGGTTGCCATATCAGTATATAGTATGCCATCCAGGTGGTCTATCTCATGACAAAATACTCTCGCCAGATATCCCGACGGCTCCATAACAAGGTGCTCTCCATTCTCATTCATAAAAGTAACTTTTATTCTTTCAGGTCTCTCCACGGTCCCTCGCATTTGCGGAACGGAAAGACAGCCCTCTATATCTCTTATTGCTCCTTCTTTTTCAACAATTCTTGGATTGATTGCCTTAATAGGTTTTTCACCGACATCTATTACTATAACTCTCTTTAAAACTCCCACCTGAGGAGCTGCCAATCCAATCCCATTAGCTGCACGCATTGTTTCTACCATATCATCTAGCAGCTCAAGTAACCTCTCATCAATTTTTTCTACATCTCTGGATCTTTTCCGAAGGATTGGATCTCCTTCAACTCTTATTTGTCTAAGCGCCATTCTTATCCTCCTACAAAATACTTACAGGGTCAAGATCAATACTGACCTTAATATCATTCTGCCGTATTCTTTCCTTATCTTCTATGAATACCCTATCAAGAGCATCAGCTACCTGTTTCTGGATATTGTAACCAAACTTTAACACTATTTGATATCTATGATTTCCATTTATTTTCTCTAGTGGAGCAGGATGCGGACCCAGTATCTCCACTTCATTATTGTCACCTATGACTCCGTTGAGTAGCAGGTGCCACTTTTCGACTGCGAATTTGACTCTATTATTGTCTTTCCCGAATACAGTTATAACTCCCATCCTTAAGAATGGAGGGTACTTCAACGCTTTTCGAAGCTTTATTTCCTCATCATAAAAACCCTTATAATCACTGTTCCTGGAGAATTGAATGCTATAGTGCTCAGGATTATAGGTCTGTAAAATGACTTTCCCTACCCATTCGCCTCTTCCAGCTCTTCCGGCAACCTGAGTCGTGAGCTGAAAGGTTCTCTCAGGAGATCGAAAATCGGGAAGGTTTAGGGTTATATCTGCAGCAATGATTCCAACGACTGTTACATTTGGGAAATCCAAGCCCTTAGATATCATTTGAGTACCTATCAGGATATCTATTTCTCCCTGCTTCATCGATGTCAGTATTCGCTCATAGTCAACTTTGTTTCTTACTGCATCACTGTCCATACGTACTATTACTTTCCCAGGGAAGA
>DAIPJA010000041.1:0-12303 GCA_036770525.1 Gudongella sp.
CATTTCGCTGAAGCTCAGAATTCTACCCAACTGTGGTATAGAATCCCTCATAGACTGCTTGGAGGCTTCCTCAATTATCGTACTCCATCTATCCAGCTTCTTCGACTCCTTTGAAACCTCCTTGATTTTAACAACACTTCTTTCAGTGGCAACAGGATAAAATGAGCTTACTCCAACCTCAGTGCACTTTTGGAGTATTGTCTCCATCTTTGATGCTTTTGGCAGCCCCTGGAATAGAGTCAGCTTAATAGAAGGTTCATTGAGCTTACCCATTTTTTCTACTATTAGAGCGGATACCTTCTCCCTGGATACCTCATCAAGAATACAAAGCATTACCTGACTCTCAGTGACCAGTTGAATCATCTCACCCTCTTTGAGTCTGATTACATCTCTTATATGTCTTGCATCCTGTCCTTTTATAATTGCTTTGTCCTCAATGATTTCCTCTTTGGATACAAAAAATCTATGCACTCAAATCACCTCTTTGCAACAACAGCACACCAACCGTTGAGACTCCTTGAATCCAGAATGGAATACCCGGACTCAATAAGGGCATCTTCGACTAAATGCAGCTTTTCATCGATTATCCCAGATGCTATTATAAGCCCATCATCCTTCAGGAAGCTTATAAGTTGAGGAACAAGTCCTGCGACGATCTCGGCTATAATGTTTGCTACAATTATATCCGCTTTCTCATCCACCATATCCAGTAGATTACCGTGGATAACTTCCGCTTTGTCCTCCACTTGGTTTATTTGAAAGTTTTCTTTACTGATCTTAACGCACATTGGATCAAGGTCGATTCCAAGTACTCTTTCTGCACCAAGCTTTGCTGCAACTACTGATAATATCCCACTGCCACACCCTACGTCAAAAACCGTTGCCCCAGGCTTGACAAACCTCTCAAGAGCCTCTGTGCACATTGCAGTAGTCTCATGAGAGCCTGTTCCAAAGGCCATACCCGGATCAAGCTGTATTACAATATCACCAGCTTCAGGTTCAAATGTCTCCCAACTTGGCTTAATAACTATTCTCTTACCGATCCTTGTGGTCTTGTAATGTTTTTTCCAATTTTCAGCCCAGTCACTTTCATCTACCTCTGACAGCAGGATCTCTCCCAATCCTTGAGCTTCGATCAGTTCAATTATTTTGCCGGTTATTGCCTCGATGTCCTCTTCCTCTGAAAAATAAGCCTTAAGTACGATTCCATCTTCATCAATTTTTATGAGCTGCGGGTCAATGAAATCCCAATCCTCTTCCTTTTTTGAAAGTGCTGTTATATCCCGCGGGTCCTCTATTGCCAGTCCATTTGCTCCATTTTCATAAAGAATATGACTTACTATATCTTCATTTTCCTGTTTTGTTTTTATTTTGACCTCTATCCAGTTCAAAAGATCACATCCTTTAATTTTTCTCAGACAATTATATATCATTATGATGGAATTTTCTACAAAAGAAAACCCTATCCATCCATTGGAGAAGGATAAGGCTTGTATTTACTGGAATACATCCTTTACTTTGTCGAAAAACTTCTTTTTGGGCGGAGAACTGTACTGCTCACCCATCTCTTTTGAAAATTGGATCAACAGCTCCCTTTGCTTTTCATTAAGCTCTTTTGGAATGGTTACATCAACTGTCAGGAAAAGATCTCCCCTTCCCAGACCTCTGACGTTAGGTACTCCTTGGTTTTTTAGTCTAAACGTAGTACCGGGCTGAGTGCCCTCGGGAATAGTATAATCCTGATACCCGTCCAGGACAGGAACCTTGATTTCCGTACCCAGAACTGCCTGAGTGTAGGATATAGGGATTGTAACAAACACATCATTGCCTTCGCGCTTAAATACCGGATCTTCTTTTACTGACACATAGATGTAAAGATCTCCTGGCGGCCCACCCTTCTCCCAATGGTGGCCTTCTCCACGTACTGAAATTATTGAATCGCTGTCAACTCCAGCAGGGATCTTAACATTTATCTTTCTTGTTTTTATTTCCTTCCCGCTTCCATTGCAGGTCTCACAGGGCTCATCGATAATATGGCCCGATCCGCCACACTGGTCACAGGCTCCTACTTGCATGAATTGTCCAAAAGGAGTCCTTTGTGCATACCTTACTTCACCAGATCCATGGCATTTGCTGCAGGTCTTTTTTTCAGTTCCCGGCTTTGCCCCTGAGCCCTCGCAGGTAGAGCAGGTCTCAAACCTTCTAGCCTGGATCTCCTTCTCTACTCCAAACACAGCCTCCTTAAATTCAATAACGACGCTTTGTTTTACATCTCCACCCCTCACCGGGCCGGATCGTCTTGAAGCTGAACCTCTTGAAAAGCCTCCTCCAAATATATCGAATATATCGTCAAATATATCTCCAAATCCACCAAATCCAGCTCCGCCTGACGCCTGAGGATCAACTCCTGCATGTCCAAACCTGTCATATCTTGATCTTTTTTCCTCATCACTTAGAATTTCATAAGCTGAATTGACCTCTTTGAATTTTTGTTCAGCCTCAGGATCATTGGGATTGAGGTCGGGGTGATACTTTTTTGCTAGTCTTCTGTAGGCTTTTTTAATTTCATCTTGTCCTGCATCCTTGTTTACTTCAAGGATATCGTAATAATCCCTCACTGTCTCACACCAGCCTCCATATCAATCGTTCAAAGCCAAGCCCAGGGCTTGGCTTTGTAATAATTATTCCTCGTCTACTACCTCATAATCAGCATCAACAACATCTTCCTTGGCGCTTCCACCTTCAGATGAGTGTGTTTGACCCTGCGCCTGCTCGTACAATTTTTGCGAAATTGCATGGAATTCGTGTGTCAGCTCATCTGTTTTTGTCTTTATCAGCTCATAATCGTCTCCCTCAAGCGCTTTCTTAAGTGAGTCCAGTTTTTCGACTACTTTGCCTTTTTCTGAATCTGAGATCTTACCTTCTAGATCCTTTAATGTCTTCTCGGTCTGATATACTATTGAATCGCCATTATTTCTCAATTCGATGTTCTCTTTTTTCTTCTTGTCTTCCTCTGCGTATCTCTCTGCTTCCTTTACCTTTTGATTTATCTCATCCTCTGACAGCTTGGTCGAAGCTGTTATAGTGATCCTTTGTTCTTTTCCTGTTCCAAGATCCTTTGCGCTGACGTTAACTATACCGTTTGCGTCTATGTCAAAGGTAACTTCAATTTGAGGTATACCTCTTGGTGCCGGTGGGATGCCTGTAAGCTGGAATTTCCCCAAGGTCACGTTGTCAGCTGCCATTTGTCTCTCTCCCTGCAGAACATGGATATCTACTGATGTCTGACTGTCAGCTGCGGTAGTAAAGACCTGTGATTTTTTTGTGGGTATCGTTGTGTTTCTCTCGATAAGCCTTGTGGTTACTCCACCCAGAGTCTCTATTCCCAGAGAAAGAGGAGTTACGTCCAGCAACAGAAGATCCTTAACTTCACCGCTTAAAACTCCACCCTGGATTGCAGCCCCTATTGCAACGCTTTCATCCGGATTTATATCCTTTTGCGGGTCTTTCCCTATAAGTTTTTTAACTGCATCCTGAACAGCCGGAACCCTTGTGGATCCACCAACAAGAAGAACCTTTTCAACGTCAGAAGCCGTAATTCCAGCATCTTGAAGAGCTTGTTTCACTGGCTCGATTGTCTTTGCAACCAAATCTGCTGTCAATTCATCAAATTTAGCTCTTGTTATGTCCATATTGAGATGTAAAGGTCCTGCACTTGTGGCTGTAATAAATGGAAGATTGATATTTGATGATTTTGTTGTAGAAAGCTCCTTCTTTGCTTTTTCAGCAGCTTCCTTAAGTCTCTGAAGTGCCATTCTGTCGACCTTAAGATCCACTCCATTTTCTCTTTTAAACTGGTCTGCTATATAATCGATCAGCCTTTCGTCGAAGTCATCCCCACCCAGGTGGTTGTTTCCTCTTGTAGCCAATACCTCAAATACACCATCTCCAAGCTCAAGTATGGAAACATCGAAGGTTCCTCCTCCAAGGTCAAATACCATTATCTTGTGCTGACCATGCTCCTTATCAAGTCCATATGCCAGTGCTGCTGCAGTAGGCTCGTTGATTATCCTCTTTACGTTCAAGCCTGCAATTTTACCTGCATCCTTGGTTGCCTGTCTCTGACTGTCAGTAAAGTACGCTGGAACAGTGATTACGGCATCAGTGACCGTTTCACCCAAATAGCTTTCAGCGTCAGCCTTTATCTTTTGAAGTATCATAGCTGATATCTCTTCAGGGCTATAATTCTTACCGTCTATACTTACCTTGTGGTCACTTCCCATTTGTCTTTTGATTGATTGGATCGTTCTTTCCGGATTAGTGATTGCTTGTCTCTTGGCAGTTTCGCCTACCAATCTTTCTCCATCCTTTGTGAAAGCAACTATGGAAGGCGTAGTCCTGTTACCCTCTATATTAGGAATTATTATTGCCTCTCCACCCTCCATAACGGCAACTGCTGAGTTGGTGGTACCTAAGTCGATTCCTATTATTTTCCCCATTTTATTTCCTCCTTGTTATTTAGATACGATTACCATCGCTGGTCTGATTACCTTGTCATTTAAAATATAACCCTTTTGAAGTACCTCGATCACTATTTCGGGATCAATGTCAGATTCCATAACTGAGACAGCATGGTGAAGATTCGGGTCAAACTTTTCACCAAGCGCCGGAATCTCTTGTACTGAATTGCTTGAGAGCAAATCCAGGAGCTGCTTTTCTATCATTTCGACTCCCTGGAAGAATCCGTTGGCTTTATCTTCACATGTTGAAATTGCCCTTTGGAAGTTATCAACTACCGGAAGTAATCCGACTATGACCGTTTCCACTCCATAGCTTACAGATTGCTCTCTTTCCCTGTCTGACCTTTTCTTATAGTTTTGAAAATCTGCTTGAAGTCTGGCAAGCTTATTTTCCAGGTCGGCGATCTCGTTTTCCTTTACTTCAAGAAGTGCTTCAAAGTCTTTCTTTTTCACTTCCTCCCCCATTTCTTCAGTGTATTCAGCTAGATCCTCATCGGTACTTCCCTCATTGGATATCTCTGTTTCATTAGTTTCAAACTCTTTGTCCGTCATCTATATCACCCCTTGCCTGTTGTGTTATGATTGTTTAAAATCTCAGAAATATTATCTGAAAATATCTTAAGTGTAGCAATCAGCTTAGCATAATCCATCCGTGTAGGACCTATGATTCCGATCCTCCCGATTGTTTCACCATTAAGTTTATATGTTGTAGTTATAATGCTGCAATCCTTAAGTGGAGCATACACGTTTTCTTGCCCTATTCTCACGTCTATGTCACTGGATAAGGCACCCTCTGCCATAATCTCAATCAGTTTATCCTTATCCTCGATTGTTGAAATAATCGACCTCACTTTATCTATATCCTTGTACTCAGGATAGTTCAAAAGTTGAGTGAGACCATCTGCATATAGATCGGTGGTCTCTATGTGATCGACTGATCTGCCAATGAAGGGCAGCAACCTCTGAAGCTCCTCCTTGTATTGTCTGAACTCATCAAATATTCCTACTGCCAGTTCTCTATTGATTGCATGAAATGTCCTGTTCTTCAGTCTGTCGTTGAGAATATTTGAGATTTCAGATATTTGGTGTTCCGGGATATTTTTGTTAAGTTTAAAAACTGCATTTTTTACTACTCCCGATTCGTTGACCAGTATCAATAGGATTTGAGTTTCATCGATTGGCAATAGCTGGATATGCTTTATTTTGGTTTCTTTTAGCTGTGGAGATATTGCCAAAGATGTATATCTTGTGATCCTTGATAAAATTCTGGCAGCATTCTGGATCAACTGATCCATCTCTTTGCTTTCCCTTGCCAGGGCTTTTCTTATCTCTGTCTTCCATTTCTTATCAAGGTCAACATCATTTTGCCGGATAAGGGAATCAACATACAGTCTATATGCCTTATCAGAAGGAACTCTCCCGGAGGATGTATGAGTTTTATTCAGAAATCCGAGATCTTCAAGGTCACTCATTTCATTTCTGATGGTTGCCGGGCTTACCCCCAAATCATAGTATTTGGAAATCGTCCTGGAGCCTATTGGCTCAGCCGATGAAATATAGCTGTCAATTATTGCGTAAAGTACTTTAAATTTTCTTTCATCCAACATATAACTCACCCCTTGCTTTACTCTGGACGATTGTTAGCACTCACAGATGTCGAGTGCTAATCCTATTAATAAATTATCATCCCAGCACGGCTTTGTCAATACTTTTTGTCCTATGGCAGAAAATCGACTTCCACAATATTACTAAGGTCCATGCCCCTTTTGGTTAGTCTTAGATGTGTATTGGATTTAGTCAGAAGTCCTTCTCTTCTGTGTTTTTCAATAACTGTTCCGAATCTTTTCTTCGCATCAAAGCCAAATCTATTCTCAAAGTCAGCAAAATCAATCCCTTCATTCATTCTAAGCCCCAGGATTATGTACTCTGAAGCCCTTGTTTCAGGATCAAGGTTTTCATCATCTTCTACGGGCATTTCACACCCTTCAATTTTTCTGAAGTACTCGGTGAAGCTTGAAGTGTTCCAAAATCTCTTTGACCCTATGCTTGAATGGGCTGACAATCCTGCTCCTATATAGGGCTTAAGCCTCCAGTAACCGATATTGTGCCTACACTCCATCCCTTTCTTTGAGAGATTCGATATCTCGTACTGGTGATACTTTCCCTCTGAAAGCTGTTTTATCCCCTGGTGATACATCTCTCTTTCAAGGTCCTCATCCGGTAGTTCTAAGGTACCCTCATCAAGCCACTTTTTCATTAAGGTACCATCCTCAATTATCAAGCCATACATTGAAATGTGGGACAGACTAAGTTCTGAGGCTGTCCTAAGGTCACAAAGAAATGATTCCAGCGTTTGACCCGGTTGTCCAAATATAAAATCACCATTTATGTTGTTGAATCCCGCTTCCTTCAGGACCTTTACTGTGTTAATCGCATCTTCCCCTGTATGGATCCTTCCAAGACAACTTAATAAGCGATCGTCAAAGCTTTGTATTCCCATGCTTATTCTGTTTATCCCAAAGGAATTATAGGATTCAGCTTTGTATTTATCTACCGTGCCCGGGTTGACCTCTATGGTTATTTCTGCATCTTTCGCCACAGCAAAGCAGCCATAGACTGTTTTAAGAATATTGCCTATATGCACAGATTCTATAGCTGATGGTGTTCCTCCGCCTATGAATATGGTATCAATATTATAGTCTCTAAGGTAATGAGCTCTCATTTCCAACTCCTTCTGCAAGGCTAAAACATATTTCCCCACGGTACCGTTCAACGGTACTGATGCAAAATCACAGTAGCTGCACTTACTCACGCAGAAGGGGATGTGTATATAGATACCTGCATTTTCCATTGCTATCTCTCCAATCAAAAATGCACACATCGTGTGCACTTTTTGTCTTTTACTTTTTTTCGTCGTATTTCAGAACTGTAAGGAAAGCCTCCTGAGGAACCTCAACTGATCCTATCTGGCGCATTCTCTTCTTACCTTCCTTTTGCTTTTCGAGAAGTTTTCTCTTTCTGGATATGTCTCCTCCATAGCATTTTGCAAGTACGTCTTTTCTAAGTGCCCTGATAGTCTCTCTTGCAATTATCTTGGACCCGATTGCAGCCTGTATCGGTACAGCAAACTGATGCCTTGGTATCACGTCGACAAGTCTCTCGGCTATATTTCGCCCTCTTTCGTACGCTTTCTCTTCATGGACTATCAACGAAAAGGCATCGACCAGCTCGCTGTTGATGAGAATATCCATTTTAACCAACTCACTCTGTTTATAGCCTTTCAGCTCGTAATCGAAGGAAGCATAGCCCCTTGTCTTGGATTTGAGAGCGTCGAAAAAGTCGTAAATTACTTCATTTAGTGGAAGCTCATAGTGCAGAACGACTCTTTTCTCCTCGAGATATTCCATATTCAGATAGCTTCCTCTTTTGTTTTGACACAGCTCCATTATTGCTCCTACATACTCAGTTGGAGTCATTATCGATGCACTGACTATAGGCTCTTCCATATATTCTATCTCAGCAGCCGGAGGAAGGTTTGACGGATTTTGGATTTCTAGAAAGTCCCCATTTTTCTTGGTGACCCTGTAAATAACACTTGGTGCAGTTGTTATAATGTTAAGGTCAAACTCTCTTTCAAGCCTTTCCTGAATTATCTCCATATGAAGCAGTCCAAGAAAGCCACATCTGAATCCAAATCCTAAAGCTACTGATGTCTCTGGTTCAAACACCAACGCTGCATCGTTCACCTGAAGCTTTTCAAGTGCATCTCTGACTGTGTTAAAATCTTCTCCCTCTGCCGGATAAATACCGCAATAAACCATCGGAATAACCTTCTTATAGCCTGGGAGCGGCTGAGAAGCCGGCCTTGAGTCATCTGTGATCGTGTCGCCAACTCTGGCTTCCTTCACATTTTTTATACTGGCTGTCAGATAGCCTACCTCTCCCGCCTGAAGGCTTTCCATTGGAATGTGTTTACTTGTGTTTATGCCTACCTCAGTAACCTCAAAGGACTTACCGGTATTCATCATCCTAACCATCATACCCGGCTTAACTACACCATCGAAGACACGTATGTAGCATGTTACTCCCTTATAGCTGTCATAATAGCTGTCGAATATAAGGGCTTTCAAAGGGGCATTCTCATCTCCCGATGGCGAAGGCACCTTTTCAACTATCGCATCCAACACCTGATCAATGTTGAGGCCGTCCTTTGCTGAGATCTGGGGAGCATCATGCCCCTCTATACCAATGATATCCTCAATTTCCCTGATTACCTCTTCAGGTCTTGCACTAGGCAGATCGATCTTATTTATTACAGGTACTATTTCAAGATCCTGCTCGATCGCAAGGTATACATTGGCTAGAGTCTGAGCCTCCACTCCTTGGGTTGCATCAACTACAAGTATTGCACCCTCACATGCAGCCAAGGATCTAGATACCTCATAGTTGAAATCTACATGTCCGGGTGTGTCGATGAGGTTTAGTATATACTCCTGCCCATCACTTGCCTTATGGATCAGCCTGACAGCCTTTAGCTTGATGGTAATTCCTCTCTCTCTTTCCAGGTCCATTTTATCCAAAACCTGAGACTGCATCTCTCTGGATGTTAACATTCCTGTCATTTCGATAAGACGATCCGCCAAAGTGGACTTACCATGGTCTATGTGAGCAATGATTGAAAAATTCCTTATCTTCTCTTTTTTACTGTTCATTAACATTCCTCCTGAAGCTATCGATAAAAATCCTCCCTGATAAAGGGAGGCTATTCAATCTTTCCAAATCTGTCGTCTATGGGAAAGTACCTGAAGTCGGTTACACCTTTGACTGTGTCAAGAGATATGGTCCCAAAATACCTGCTGTCCTTACTTGCTCCCTCTTCTCTGTTGTCTCCCAGTACGAAAACTTCACCCTCAGGAACTACCCAAATGCTTTCATTGTATATGTGGGTGTATGGGTCTCCCTGAAGATAGTCCTCATGGAGAAGTTCTCCGTTCAGATATACCCTTCCATCCTCGATTTCGATAGTATCACCCGAAATACCGACCACTCTTTTTATATAGTCTTTGTCGGGGCTGTCTGGAGCCTCCAATACTATTATATCTCCTCTGTTTGGTCCATTGAAATATAGTGGAACCTTTAAAGCGAAAAGCCTGTCCCTTTCATGAAGTGTTGGGTACATTGAATTTCCGAGAACGTAAGTCGTATTAAACAAAAAGGTTTTTATTGCTAAAGCTATCACTATGGCAGCGATAATGCTTCTGATCCATTCAATAGCCTCACTTTTCTTTTTAACTTCTTCTTCCATGACGATACTCCTTTCAGACCTGAAGTCTCCAGGCCTCAACCGATGAATCTAAAGTGCTACAGAAATATTATACCATTAAAAGCTCTGAAATCAATTAAAAGTATGTCTGATGACAAGACTGGCATTTATGTGTTATCATTACTGTAGAACCATTTATCCTAAAGGCCTGGATGAATGCATTGCGAGTGGGCATTTACTATTATTTTCTATTGCTTTTTAAATTACTCCGTGGTACAATATCCTTTGTTAGATTAGAGGAGGTGAAATTGTGGCGAATATCAAATCTGCTGAGAAGAGAATCCTGGTAACCAAGAAGAGAACTGCACTTAATAAAAGTAGAAAATCAGAGATTAAGACATATATCAAGAAATTTGACAGCGCTGTAGCTAAAGGTGAGTACGAAGAGGCAAGAGCACTGTTAAAGGTCATCGACAAGAAGCTTAAGAAGGCGGCGCACAAAAACGTCATACACATGAATGCAGCATCAAGGAAGGTTAGTAGGCTTACTAAAGCTTTAAACAAGGCTATATAAATAAAACTTCGGGACTCGCCGAAGTTTTTTTATTTTTTATCTGTAATTGAAACAAGCAGCATCTCCACTTCAAGCTTCGGGTCGACTGGAAGTGTCTTAAGCCTCCTGTCTGTTCTAAGTATCATTTCCAATATATCTTCCAGGTATCCTTCATTGAATTTTTGTGCCTGAGTGCTGATCCTCGTGAATTCATAGGGTTTGATCTGTAGTTTGCTTTGGATCTCCGATGCTGCATAGCCCTTTTTCTTGTAGGAAGTATATGCCAGGATCAGTCTGAACTGCCTGGAAATCATGAATAACAGCCTTTGGACAGGCTCATTCATCATCTGCATCTCATAAAAAAGTTCAAGAGCCTTACCTGTATCCTTCCTCCCCACTGCTTCGAGCAAATCAAAAATATTTTTATCAAGACTTCGTATCATTACCCTGTCAATATCATCCCTGCTGATCTGAATTGAAGATGTATATGCAGCTACTTTATTTATCTCGTTCTCAAGATCATAAAGATTGTTAGAGTTGTTCCTGTTCAAGTAACCCGATAACTGCAAGAGATAGGATAGGTCGGATTGGGAAATGTCCTTCCCTCCGGAAGAGATTGACTGTCTAGCCCAAGACTGAAGCTGATTGGAGTTCAGTTTTCCGAATTCCATTGTGTAGCCTCTTTTTTCAAGCTGTTTATATATCCTTGTATTTTTCTTAAGCCCATTTTCTGAGTCAACCAGAAGTAATATTTGATGGTCTCCAAGCTTAAGAAAATAATTTAAAAGTTTATCATCCTTCGATTCCTTTTCAATAAAGAATGATGGATTTTTTAGAACAGTAACTCTTTTTGCTGCAAGAAACGGAAGCGTTTCACATGAAGCTTCCAGGTCCTCCATACCTGCTGCTTTTCCGTCCAGGTATGCCAGGTTAATGGTCTGCTGTTGTGGTGTAAGCAGACTTGTTACTATATCAGCAGCTGCTTTTTCTACAAGGTATATCTCTTCTCCAAAAATATAACAAATGGGCTTATTTACAGTTTCCCTGACAATGCCGTCAATATTTAAATTATCCATCCTATTTCACCCTGTCTCCTTATGTAGTCTATCGCAAGATAATATGAGGCTATTAAATACAAAGCCATAAATACCAGGTAAATGTAGTATTCTCCGATCATTTCCTCTATCGAAGGTTTTATTCTATTATAATCAAACGGGATCACTTCGAGGTCATTTCTTGATATAATTACTTTTATCATTCCCATTTCATCTGTCCTGTGCACTTCAGAGCCAATATCCAGGAGCCTATTAATGACTTGGGGGTTGGGGTGACCATACAGATTGCTTCTCCCTACAGATATTATACTATATTCAGGCTTTACTTTATCCAGGAATTTATACGAGCTTGATGTGAAGCTGCCATGATGTGGTACTTTAAGCACATCCACATCTAAATCATATGATGAACCAATCTTTTTTTCTGCAATTTCTTCAATATCCCCTGTGAATAATACGCGCCTTCCAAGGTATTCCAGCAGAAATACCAGTGAATTTTCATTCTCATTCAAGTACATATATTCTTTATTTTCAGGCCACAACACCTTAAGTATTGTACCTTCTCCTAAATCGGCCTCGAGTCCGTCGTGCAACTCATATATTGGAACATTCCTTTGTTTCACTTTCTCATATAACTCTTTGTTAAACACTCCATTGGTATAGACTGCTCCTATACTCAATTGATCGATTACAGGAAGAATGCCTTTATAGTGGTCCTCATGATTGTGTGATACAAATACTGCCTCAAGATTTGATATTCCATTTTTCAAAAGATAGGGGAGAGTGAACCTTGAACCGATATCCTGGTCATCTAGTCTTGAACCTCCTCCATCGATCAAATAATTCCCAAATGATCCTATTATCAATGCACTGTCTCCCTGACCTACGTCAATAAAATGAATCTCAAGTTCT
>DAIPJA010000247.1:0-2305 GCA_036770525.1 Gudongella sp.
AGCCATATCTACCTGTCCCGCCAGAATATGGAGATCAGGCTCTGCTATGGAGATCAAAAATCCAAGGATAAGTCCGGATATCGTCAGTACCAGGAGGCTATTCCGCTTAACTATAGCACCACCTATGTACCTTCCTATGGGGCTTATTCCAAGATCCACTCCGAACAAAAACAATGTGAGTCCTACAATAACCAGCAAAGCTCCGGTTAAAAATGAACCCAGCTGCTTTCCATCAAGTGGTGTTATTGTGAAATTAAGCAACAGAACTATACCTACTATTGGCAATACTGCCATGATAACTTCTTTTAGTTTATTTTTTAATACCTGCAAGTGTTCACCTCCCTCGTAGGTCTATACCCTATACATTATGACTTGTAATCAAATATTTATTAAATTGAACAGTGTTTTCCGGTCAAAGCGGGCAGATTTTTTATGAATTATGTTTATTATATACTTTTTTGGTAATATATAACTAAGGTGATAATAATTATCAATTAATATATAAGGAGGTATGCTTCGTGAAATTCGAAGAACATAATCCGTTAGATAATAAGATTTACCAGGTACTTGATCCTGACGGCAAGGTAGTTCTAAAGGACGACATTCCTGAATTGTCAGCTGATCAGCTAAAATCAATGTACCAGACCATGCTATACTCGAGGACGATCGACGAGAAAGCGTTGTCCTATCAAAGGCAAGGCCGGATGCTCACCTACGCTCCAAATATTGGCCAGGAGGCCGCTCAGGTTGGCAGTTCCTTTGCTCTTGAAAAAAAGGACTGGCTTGTGCCTGCCTTCAGGGAGCTGGGTGCATGGCTCACAAGAGGTGTCAGTCTCAAAAATATTTATACCTACTGGTATGGGGATGAATGGGGAAGCCATACTCCTGAGGATGTAAGAGTGCTTCCGGTGTCAGTACCAATAGCTTCCCAGCTTCAACATGCAACAGGGATAGGGATGTCTATAAACATCAAGGGTGAAAAAGATGTTGTGCTTACCTATGTTGGAGACGGGGGCACATCCCATGGAGATTTCCATGAGGCTTTGAACTTTGCTTCAGTATTTAATGCTCCCGTGGTTTTCGTCATACAAAACAACCAGTACGCTATATCGACAAGAAGAGTTATCCAAACCATGAGTGAAAATCTGGCTCAAAAGGCGGTTTCCTATGGACTTCCAGGTATTCTTGTGGATGGGAACGATATATTTGCAATGTACAATGCCACAAAAGCTGCTGTTGAAAGAGCCAGAAATGGAGATGGCCCAACCCTTATAGAGGCCTATACCTACAGGCTTGCCGCCCACACGACCTCCGACGACCCCACGAAGTACAGGGACGACAAAGAGGTTGAAGAATGGCGTATCAAGGATCCTGTAAAAAGATTCGGAAATTACCTTAAGGACAATGCAATAATCGACGAGGACTGGGAGAAGAATACTTTGTCCAGGCTTGAGGAGGAGGTCATGGCAACCTTCGAGGATATTGAAAAGAACTCAAGCTATGAGTTGGAGGATATTTTCAAATACCACTACGAAAAGATGCCACTACAGCTTCAGGAGCAGCTTGATGAGTATAGGGCATATCTTAAGGGAGGTAATTAAGGATGGCTAATACGCTTAGTATAGTTCAGGCAGTAAACCAGGCTTTGATGAATGAAATGGCTCTGGATGACAGAGTAGTTGTATACGGCGAGGACGTCGGCGTCGAGGGAGGAGTTTTCAGGGCGACTGTGGATCTCCAGAAAACCTATGGAAAGGAAAGAGTATTCGACACTCCCCTTGCGGAGTCGGCAATAGTAGGCACTGCAGTTGGTATGGCAATAAATGGTCTTAAGCCTGTTGTAGAAATGCAGTTTTCAGGCTTCTCATACCCTGCATTCAACCAGATCATAAGCCACGTTGCAAGAATGAGAAACAGATCGAGAGGAAAGTACCACCTCCCAATGGTCATAAGAGCTCCTTATGGCGGAGGCATAAGAGCATTGGAGCACCATTCAGAAAGTACTGAAGCTCTATATGCTCAAATCCCGGGACTTAAGGTAGTGATCCCTTCAACCCCCTACGATGCCAAGGGTCTCCTGATAGCAGCAATAAGGGATCCTGATCCGGTGCTTTTCTGGGAACCCAAGAGAATATACAGAGCTTTCAAACAGGAAATACCCGAGGAAGCATACGAGATCCCCATTGGAAAGGCCAAAGTCGTTAAAGAAGGTACTGACATAACTATAGTGGTTTGGGGAGCGATGGTAAGAGATGTACAGAAGGCTGTGGACATTGCTGAAAAAAAGGATATATCAGCAGAGATC
>DAIPJA010000248.1:0-2288 GCA_036770525.1 Gudongella sp.
CAGCCATTTGCTCTATTGGCTGATGTGTTGGCCCATCCTCTCCTACTCCGATGCTGTCGTGTGTAAGGACATAGGTCACAGGAAGCTCCATAAGCGAGGACAACCTCATTGCTGGCTTCATGTAGTCCGTAAATATGAAGAAGGTTCCTCCATATGGCTTAACGCCGCCATGCAGTGCAAGGCCGTTTAGTATAGCTCCCATCGCGTGTTCCCTTACACCAAAGTGGATGTTTGAGCCTGAATAATCTTCTCTCGAGAATGCTGACCTGTTTTTCATATTGGTTTTATTAGAGGGTGCAAGATCTGCTGAGCCGCCAAACAGGCTGGGTAGTCTCTCAGCAAGTCT
Organism: Gudongella sp.; assembly: GCA_036770525.1. Classification (GTDB taxonomy): domain Bacteria; phylum Bacillota; class Clostridia; order Tissierellales; family Tissierellaceae; genus Gudongella. Next base: position 347 of record DAIPJA010000248.1, read on the forward strand.
GTTTATTAAAATCCCTGAGGCTTCTCTTGTGGATACTCCCTTTTCAAAGCTCCAGAATTCATCAGATTCAAGATAATTATCAGAGACCTCACCAGCAAGCCATATATCAAGCTCTTTGGCTTTTTCGGGATACTTTACTGAATAGCTGTGTAGAAGATCGTTCCAGGCCTTCTCTTTATTCATGCCTCTTTCGATCAGAGTATCCATGTGCTGTCTGACCTCATCTGGTACTTTGAATGGCTCCAGCTCCCAGCCCAGGTTCTTTCTCAGTATGTCAAGGTTATGGGATCCAAGAGGTTCACCATGTGCAGATGCTGAATCCTGTTTTTCAGTTCCATAACCAATATTAGTCCTGACCTCGATCAGCGAGGGTTTCCTGGTCTCAGCTTTTGCGGCAAGGATGGCCTGTTCAACAGCTTCGATATCTGTACCGTCTCCAACAAAATGAGTATCCCAACCAAGTGCCGTATACCGATCTCTGACCTTCTCAGTAAATGCCAGATCAGTGCTTCCCTCGATCGAAATGGAGTTTGAGTCATATAAGACAATAAGCTTCCCTAAACCAAGAGTTCCGGCAAGTGAGGAGGCTTCATTACTTATACCCTCCATCAAATCCCCGTCTCCTGCAATGACATAGGTGTAGTGGTCGATTACCTTGATGTCTTCAGTATTGAAGACTGCAGCCATGTGTGCCTCAGCCATAGCCATCCCAACTGCAGTTGAAATGCCCTGTCCAAGAGGTCCTGTCGTCGCCTCGACACCTTTGGTGTGGCCATATTCCGGATGACCGGGTGTTTTGCTGCCAAGCTGCCTGAAGTTTTTAAGGTCTTCTATTTCCAATCCATATCCGAATAAATGCAGCATGGAATATAAAAGCATCGAGCCATGTCCTGCCGAAAGAATAAACCTGTCACGATTAAACCATGTCGGATTCTTGCCATTGTGATCCATTACCCTGGACCATAATGTATAGGCCATTGGTGCTGCTCCCAAGGGCATACCCGGGTGGCCTGATTTTGCCTTTTCTACCGCCTCCGCAGACAGCATTCTTATGGTATCTATGCTTAGCTGATCAATATTCATTAATTTGTCCTCCTCTTATTATAGCCTCTTTATTGAATCTCTTTCGAGCATTACTCTTATTAGAAACAGTGGCAGTACTATCTGACGCTTTATCCTTGATGGATCAGAAATGAGTCTATAAAGCCACTCCAATCCCAGTTTTATAAAAATCTCCGGAGCTCTTTTTGCCCTCCCGGCAAGAATATCGATGACTCCTCCGTTTCCTATAGCAACCTTTACACCCAGATTGTCCATATGAGAGTTGATCCATATCTCCTGCCTTGGGAACCCAAAGCCGACGAAGATTATATCAGCCTTAGATCTGTGAATAAGCCCTATTACCCGTTCTTCCTCTTCACCCGGGCTGTTTGTGTGAGTTCCCTTGAAATAACCATGGTGGTGACCAGCTATCCTTATTCCTGGATAATCGCGCTGGATATTCATAGCAGCCTCTTCTGCCACTCCTTCTCTGCCACCTAGCAGGAACAGGCTGTAACCATTGTCATTAGCTATTCTTAAAAGCTCCATAGAGGTGTCGTATCCGGTGACTCTTTCTCTTATCTCTACACCTCTCAACCGAGCTCCATGAAGAAGTCCTATGCCATCCGGGATAACATAAGTACCTTTATTTACTTCATCCCTAAGTCTGATGCTTTTCCTCGCTGCCATTACGATCTCAGTGTTTGGAGTAAAAACCTTGACCTTATTGCCCCTTTGCAAATCTTCCTCAAGGGCTGTAGTTATTTCATCGAGCGTAGTATCAAGAATCTCTACGCCCATTATATCGAGCCTTCTCATCCAATCACCTTCCAATCAAGCTGTATGCCTGCCTCACATTCTCCAAAGCAAGCTTCTCCAGTCTTTCCTTATGGCTGTCTAT
>DAIPJA010000042.1:0-12160 GCA_036770525.1 Gudongella sp.
AATAAAAATAAAAATTGATAGAGTAATAAGCTCGTACACTGAAATTACCTCACCCTGATATTATAGAAATATTGTAACACAAAATCATTCCGGAAGCGATTAACCTATGCGAATTGAAATACGTTACATAGTGGTCTATAATTGAAATTGTGATCAGAAACGAGGAGGGTTATCATGGTGCTAAATAATTTAAGCGTCAAAATCAAGCTAGGTGATATTACTGAGGAGAAAACCGATGCAATAGTTAACGCAGCTAATAACACACTTTTAGGAGGCGGCGGTGTAGATGGTGTTATCCATAGACGTGGTGGGCCAACTATTCTCGAACAATGCAAAAAGCATTCGGGTTGTCCTACAGGTGAGGCTCGCATTACCACCGCTGGAAGTCTGCCCTGCAGATATGTCATACATACCGTAGGCCCAGTTTATGGCAACAATCCTAATTTAGATAAGAGGCTTCTATATAATGCTTATTTCAATTCATTAAAATTGGCGGATGAATACGGGATAAAAACAATTGCATTCCCGTCAATTTCAACTGGGGCGTATGGATATCCGATTGATGAAGCTGTTGAGATTGCATTTGAAGCACTGATAGATTTTTCAAAGATATCTTCTTCCATTGAGGAAGTAACATTTGTGCTTTTCAGCCATGAAAATTATGACGTTTATGAGAAGTTTATCAAGAAAATACATTGAAAATCTTAAATATTACATTAATAATATATTTCAAAGGTTGACATGTGAGACCCATTGTTATATTATCAAGAAAGTTGAAATATTCTTGCAAGGGAGTGTTTGAAATATTCGCTGATACTCATAGAATCATTGCCTCCCAGGTATATGAAGACATATATAAAATTTATGATTTCAAACTTAATAAGGATAAGCTTTTATGGGGCTCAGTAGCACCTGATATTGTCCCAAAATACAAACTGATAAGGCATTATCAGGACGAAAGTCTAAACTATATAGCTTTAGAAATTATGAAGATAATTTTTATTAGCCGTTTTGTCGACTTAAGAAGGATAAAGGATCCAATTGCAGTTAATATCCTTAGTAAGAGCATTGGGATAATATCACATTACCTATCCGATTATGTTTGCTTACCACACGCAAGGAGATGGACTTTCGCAGATTCTATGATCAAACACGTGAGGTATGAATCTAAACTCAATGATTTCGCATCCAGTCATAGCTTTAAAAAGAATGTCATTACCGTAGACGATTTGAATTTTAGTGACGAGAGTCTCCTAAACATTAGAATAGCCATTAAAAATTATATTATGGATGTAGTCGACGAATATTCACTTAAGACTGGTATGAAGAACGATCTTGATTTTGCGGTTTCACTAAATCTTAAAATCACATATTTCATTCTGGATGCTATACAAAACTATTCTGAGGACATTCATAGAGCTTTTGCTTTAGAATTTTAAATTTTTCTTGACAACTTTAGCTAGACTTAATATAATTTGCATATATTTAATACAGTACAGTGAGGGGACGAGTACTTTAAGAACGTAGTCTAAGAGAGCCGGGAATGGTGGGATCCTGGTACGAAAGCTTAGAGGAAGAACAGCCCTGAGTATCTGACCGAACGTAGTAACAGTAGGCTCAGACGGTATAGCCCGTTATCAGCTATGACGTATCGATTAAAATCTGTACGGATATGAGAGAGCTTAATAGCTAATTAAGGTGGTACCGCGAACTTACCCTTCGTCCTTTTATAGGATGAAGGGTTTTTTAATTTAAATAAGGAGTGATAATTGTGATGATGGTAAACGGCTTTACACCAAGGGAAGCGCAAGTAGGTATCAAGCAAATCAAAGACTTTTTTGAGAGAAAGCTAGCAGAGCAGCTAAATCTGACGAGAGTATCTGCCCCACTATTCGTAAGACCTGAGACAGGGTTAAATGACAATTTAAACGGTGTTGAGAAGGCTGTTGCCTTCAGGATAACAAAGCACGATCTCGATGTTGAAATAGTTCAGTCACTGGCAAAGTGGAAAAGGATGGCACTTAAATGGTATGAATTCAAGCCTGGTGAAGGACTTTATACAGATATGAATGCAATTAGGCCTGATGAATATGTAGATAGCCTGCATTCAATTTATGTCGACCAGTGGGATTGGGAGAGAATTATTCTTAAAGAGGACAGAACCTATGAAACATTGGTAAATACAGTTGAAAGGATTTATGAGGCCTTTAAGGCTACAGAGGACTTTATAAACGAACTTTATCCATCCAGACTTTTCAAAAAGCTTCCGGAAAGGATAACATTTATAACCAGTCAGGAGCTGGAGGACAGATATCCGGATGAGTCGCCAAAGAGAAGAGAACATTTGATAGCAAAAGAGTATGGAGCTGTTTTTCTAACGCAAATTGGGAAGAAGCTAAAGTCAGGATTGCCACATGATAACAGGGCACCTGATTACGACGATTGGTCATTGAATGGCGATATCATTTTTTGGAACCCAGCATTGCAGGATTCCATTGAGCTTTCAAGCATGGGAATAAGAGTTGATGAGGAGGCACTGGAAAGGCAACTCAGGATTTCGGGCACTGAGGATAGAAAAGCTCTGGAATATCACACGAAACTACTTGCTGGAGAGCTGCCTTACACTGTAGGAGGAGGTATAGGACAATCCAGGATCTGCATGTATTTCCTTCAAGCAAAGCATATAGGACAGGTACAGGCCTCAATTTGGTCTGAAGAAGAGATAAAAAGATGCGAAGAGGAAGGGATATTCCTGCTATAGATACTCATGGGATCAGCCATTGTGCTGATCCTTCTATATGTTAAAATATTGTAACAAAATGGTTACAAACTAATATACAAATGGTCATAGTTTTATAGTATAATGGTGATACACATCTTTTATTGGAACATCAAAGGGGGGATTTGCTGTATGGCTTTGACTAATGACACATTTTGCGACCTCTACGAGGGGTTGAAGCATAACTTTCTCTTTAAGAATGACTTAAACAGCATACATATCCTTTTGAACCTTTACGACATTGAAGACAATATCAGGAATATTTTCCCCAAATATGTTTCCATTAAATTCTTGAAGAACAGTATAACCAGAATACTGAAGGAAAGAAGAGGGAATCAGCTTATAGCCTTAAATCTTGGAGAGCTTCTCCATGAAGATATTAACAGGCTTGAGCTGCTTCTTTATCTTGAGGGGTATAAGAATGGTTTCATAAACATTAAAGAAGCTAATAAACTTGAAGACTTGACTGTAAAGACTTACCCGATCAATGAATTATACTATCAGAAATATTTGTTTCATTTCGAAAGTGGACCTGATAATGTAGAAGCATTCAAGGATGAGGTATTTTCTTCCCTCGAACTACAGGAAGAGGCAAGTGGACATATAATAAATCTGATCGATAAATACTGTGATAAGATAATTCGAGGGAAGGTTTACAGCCTCAATAAGTATCTCGACAAGCAGCTTACAATAAACTACAACGATGAATATACTCATATTGCAGAGGATGATTCACTATTGACCATGGATGAACTATCAAATATTTACATGGAAGTAGTGAAAATTATAAACAGAAACGGTATGAGATTATATAAAGATGCATATTGGAATGGATTAAATGACAGAGTATTAAAGAGATATAGGTAATTATTCATAGATTATAATTGCAAAATGCCCTCTGGCTTAATCGTCAGAGGGTTTTAAAATGTATTTCTGATTCTATACCTGTATATGTTACAATATAAAGGTCAAGGTATGTAAAAAGGAGAAGCTTATGATAATAATTGGTGTTGATCCTGGGATAGCCACTGTTGGATATGGTATTATTGAATGCATAGGTAATAGCTACAAAGCGATAGAACATGGCACTATAGAAACAAGTGCAGATGTAATGTTTCCTCTAAGGCTTCAGACTGTCTATAAAGAGCTTTCAGAGATTATCAAATTTTTCAAACCTGAGGATATGGCAATTGAAGAGCTTTTCTTCAATAAAAATGTCAAAACAGCTATAAGGGTTGGACATGCAAGAGGAGTTGAAATACTGGCCGCTGTTGATCACAACATTGGCGTATACGAGTACACTCCGCTTCAGATCAAGCAAGCAGTCGTAGGGTATGGAAGGGCTGAAAAACATCAGGTCCAGGAAATGGTTAAATTACTTCTTAATCTGAAAGCGATACCAAAACCCGATGATGCCGCAGATGCCTTGGCAGTTGCCATTTGTCATGGAAGCTCTCTTAAGTTCAAGGATTCGTTTATAATGAAATAATTGGGACAGGTGATTTATAATGATTGACTACATAATTGGGAAAGTAGAGCAAATTGGCGAAGATTATTTAATAGTTGAGAACAATGGTATTGGCTACAAAATAAATACATCAACCAATTCAATTCTTGATTCCTCTAGAACCACTGAAGCTCAAAAACTTCACACTAACCTGATAGTCAGAGAGGATGGAATGTTCCTCTTTGGATTTACTACCTCCGAAGAGATGGATGCTTTCAAGTTGCTGCTAACCGTTTCGAAGGTTGGTCCAAAGGTAGCATGCGGTATATTGTCTGCTCTTAAGCCAGGCCAGCTTCAAAGAGCTATACTAACTAAGGATTTCAACGCTTTGTGCAAGGGTCAGGGTGTGGGAAGAAAGACTGCCGAGAGAATAGTGCTTGAGCTGAAGGATAAGATCGCAGGCAAGGCTTATGATGATTTGGATACTGTAGAAGCTGCCTTGAACAGCGAATATGAAGAGGCCATAGAAGCTCTTACGTCTCTGGGATATTCCAGATATGAGGTTGAGAAGGTTCTTAGGACTATAGAAACTGATGATATGATCGTAGAGGATATTATCAAAGCTGGCTTGAGAAAACTTTCATTTTAAGGAGAATGTAGAATGGATGATGTGAGAGATAGGATAGTAGCAAGACATATGAATATGGATGACATTGAAAATGAGGCTACATTGAGACCGAAGTGGCTTAATGAATATATAGGCCAGGAAAAGGCTAAGGAGAAACTGGGCATTTTTATCCAAGCAGCAAAAGGGAGAAGTGAATCTCTTGACCACGTACTGCTATATGGACCTCCGGGATTAGGTAAAACGACTCTTGCCAATATAATCGCCAACGAAATGGGTGTAAATATAAGGGTTACTTCAGGACCAGCTATTGAAAGACCTGGTGACCTGGCTAGTATACTGACGAACCTGTCGGATGATGATGTTTTATTTATTGATGAGATACATAGGATAAACAGGACGGTAGAGGAGGTCCTTTATCCTGCTATGGAGGATTTTGCGCTCGATATAATAATTGGTAAGGGCCCGTCAGCAAGATCGGTAAGGCTGGATCTTTCAAAATTCACTCTAATTGGTGCTACAACAAGAGCTGGCCTATTGACTTCTCCCTTGAGGGACAGATTTGGTGTAATGTTGAATCTTGACCTGTATGATATTGAAAGCTTGACAGAAATAGTAACAAGATCCTCCAGAATCCTAGGTATTGATATTGATCCAATGGGAGCGTATGAAATTGCCAAAAGATCAAGAGGAACACCACGAATAGCTAATAGATTATTGAAACGCGTCAGAGATTATGCCCAAGTTGTTGAGGATGGAATCATCACTGAGGAGATTGCAAAGCGTGGTCTTGAAGTCTTAGAAGTTGATAGATTGGGACTGGACGCGGTCGATAGAAAGTTGATTCTTTCTATGATCGACAATTTCAAGGGAGGGCCAGTTGGCATCGATACCATAGCAGCCTCAACCGGAGAGGAACGTGGAACCATTGAAGATGTATATGAACCTTATCTTTTACAAATTGGATTTTTGATAAGGACTCCAAGGGGACGGGTTGCAACTGAGAAGGCATATAATCATTTCAACAGACCTTATACCAGAGACCTGGAAGGTTGATCCGGGAGGAAAATATCATGAGAAGATTTATTTCTACAGTATTATTGGTCGCAGGGTTATTGTTCGCAATGCCTGATTCATATTCTTTTGCAAAAGATGCAGATTTTATAGATGTTAGAATCGGCAAGACCTATGCTATCCTGGACCGGGTCTTACTTAGCTCAAGAGGCGGGTTTGGTCTGATAAATAAAGGAGATAAGGAATCCAAACTGATGAATATTGATTCAGACCGGATTTACGTAAGCATTAGCTTTACTGATTCAAGGAGTCTTGATATTTTTGATGCTTCCAACAGCTATATTACTACGATCCCAGCTGATGGCTCTCTTGTTCTTGGTACAGAGGGGGGTTCAATTTCGACTGCAGGGATTTCGTACAGAGGTTATATAGGTTTTATATCCGGAGCATCAGGCCTGATCCTGATTAATCATGTGGACGTGGAAAGCTACTTATATGGCGTGGTACCTAAGGAGATTCCGCCTTTAAGCTCCGAGGAGGCACTGAAGGCACAGGCGGTAGCTGCAAGAAGCTTTGTATACAATAGTCTGAAAAAGCACGCTGCAGAAGGTTATAACCTGTGTGATACTACCCATTGCCAAGCATATGGAGGCTTGAATGCTGAACATCCAAATACCAATATGGCAGTAGACGATACATTTGGTCTTATAGCAACCTATAATGGACTACCAGCCAATACCGTCTACCATTCATCCTCAGGAGGCCATACTGAAAATAGCGAGAAGGTATGGGTAACTGCTGTACCTTACTTAAGGGCCGTACCTGATCCTTTTTCAACAAACGGACCCAACTCATCGTGGTCAGTAGTATTGACTGCAAATGAGATAGAGGATAAATTGAAAGCTGAAGGCTATGAAATAGGAAGAGTAGAAGGTATTTCGATTAAGGAAAGATCTGAGTCAGGTAGAGTCACATTAATGGAGATTATTGGATCAAGGGATGCCGTCGAATTAACAGGAGCTCAATTCAGGACTTTAATGGGAGCGATTACTTTCAAGAGTACTCTATTTTACATCGGAGATGAAGAAGCTTCTAATTCGGGTGTCTTATACGCTACTGATTCCAGAAGGAAATCTGAGCTTGAAGTAACACGAAGGGGTTTTTCTGTTATTGGCAAAAATGGCGAAACCACAAATATTTCTGACATAACTGCTATAGGGATTTCAGGAACAAGAACATTTGGCATTAAGAATGTCGAAACAGTAATGGATGATGAATACCTTGTAACTGGCAAGGGATTTGGCCACGGGGTGGGAATGAGTCAATACGGTGCCATAGAAATGGCAAAACAGGGATACACATTTGAAGAAATATTGAAGCACTATTACAGAAACATTGAATTGACTATATTTTATAGATAGGAAGTAGAGAATGAAAACAAGCGATTTTTATTATGATCTTCCGAAGGAGCTGATCGCTCAGCATCCATTGGAAAACAGGACATCCTCAAGGTTATTGATTTTAGACAGAAAAACCGGTGAAATGAAGCATAAAATATTTTCTGAGTTATTGGATGAGCTAAATTCGGGTGATGTTCTGGTTATGAATGACTCCAGAGTTATACCTGCAAGATTATTTGGGAACAGGCCTGGGAAGGAAGAAAAAATAGAGACACTTTTGCTTAAGAGAGTATCCGGAAGAATCTGGGAGTGCCTTGTAAGACCCGGGAAAAAAATGAAACCTGGTGGTAGGATAGAATATGGGGATGGACTCCTCACAGGCGTTGTGAAAAGTCTTGGAGAAGATGGAACTAGACACATAGAATTCAAGTTTGATGGGATATTCGAAGAGGTGCTTGATAAACTAGGCGAGATGCCGCTGCCCCCCTATATCACAGAAAGACTGGAAAACTCTGAAAGATATCAGACTGTTTATTCAAAAAATAATGGGTCAGCAGCAGCTCCTACCGCCGGACTGCATTTTGATGAAATACTTCTCGATAAAATCCGGGAAAAGGGTGTACAAACTCTGTATCTGACCCTGCATGTTGGGTTAGGTACCTTTAGACCGGTCAAGGTAGAGGATATAAATGAGCATATTATGCACTCCGAGTATTACGACATCAGTAGCGAAACAGCAGAGAAAATAAATAGAGCAAAGCTAAGAGGTTCAAAGGTTATTGCTGTAGGTACTACGACCACCAGGACACTGGAGACTGCTGCAGACGAGAACGGAATGATAAAACCCTCCAGCGGATGGACTGATATATTTATATACCCAGGCTATAAGTTTAAGACTGTGGACATAATGCTAACTAATTTTCACCTTCCCGAATCAACATTGCTTATGCTGGTAAGTGCATTTGGTTCAAAGGAATTGATGTTGACTGCTTATAACGAAGCAATCAAAGAACGGTACAGATTTTTCAGCTTTGGCGATGCCATGTTGATAAAGTAATGGAGGAGTCTGATGGCAATTAAATATGAGTTGATAAAGGAATCAAAGGAAACCAAAGCAAGGCTTGGAAGAATCGTTACTCCTCATGGAGAAATCGAGACGCCTGTTTTTATGCCTGTAGGAACAAGGGCTACAGTAAAAACTATGACGCCAGAGGAAGTAAGGGATCTGGGAGCTAAGATTATATTATCCAATACCTATCATTTATATCTCAAACCAGGACATGACCTGGTTAAAGAGGCTGGAGGGCTCCACAGGTTTATGAACTGGCATGGACCGATCCTCACAGATAGTGGTGGTTTTCAGGTATTTAGCCTTGGAGAGCTTCGTAAGATAAAAGAAGAGGGTGTCGAGTTCAGATCTCATATAGACGGTTCAAAACACTTTATTAGTCCTGAGACATCCATAGATATTCAAAACGCATTAGGATCAGACATAATGATGTGTTTTGATGAATGTGTTCCTTATCCTGCTGATTACGATTATGCTAAGCAATCAATGGAGAGGACTACAAGATGGGCAAAGAGATGCAAGGAACACCATAAAGATTGGAGCACTCAGGCCCTTTTTGGCATAGTTCAAGGAGGAATGTATAGAGATCTTCGGGAACAAAGTGCTAAGGACTTGGTTGAAATGGATTTCAGCGGCTATGCAGTAGGTGGACTAAGTGTAGGCGAGCCTTTGGATATGATGTGTGAGGTATTGGACTATACCACGCCCTTGCTGCCCAAGGACAAACCGAGATACCTTATGGGTGTTGGAAGTCCTGATTATCTCTTTGAAGCAGTAATTAGAGGAATTGACATGGCGGATTGTGTATTGCCCACAAGGATAGCCAGAAATGGAACTGCAATGACAAGTCATGGTAAGGTCGTAATAAGGAATGGCAGGTATTCCCGTGATTTTTCTCCTCTTGATCCGGAGTGTGACTGCTATACATGCAGGAATTATTCAAGAGCTTATATAAGGCATCTATTTAACGTGGATGAAATACTAGCGTTGCGACTAACGACGATCCACAATCTATATTTTTTAATAAAGCTTATGGAGAGGATCCGGGAGGCTATCAAGGGAGACAGATTACTTGAATTCAAGGATGAGTTCTATAAAAAATACGGTTACACAGAATTATAGGAGTGATTTTTAACGCTTTTCATGTATAATAGATTATAGAAAAGGAGTGATTTATTAATGGAGCAATTACAAGCATTTATTCTCCCTATAGGCTTGCTGGTGATTTTCTATTTTTTCGCAATTAGACCTCAGAAAAAGAAGGAAAAAGAGATCAAAGAAATGAGAAGCAGCCTTCGTGTTGGAGACGAAGTAATCACAATCGGTGGCATCATGGGCAAGATTATCAAGTTAAAGGATGATTATGTTACTCTTGAAATCGGATCTGCCAAAACAAAGCTGGATATAACAAGATGGGCTGTTGGTTCAGTTGTAAAAGCAAATGGTTCTAAAAGCAATAAACAGGAAGAAGAGACCACTGAAGAATAATGAGAATGACTTCCAGAGATGGAAGTTCTTTCTTTTTCGAGGACTAAATATTCCTTTATTATGCAACTTGCATGTGGTATAATTGCTACATTAAAGTACATTCTTTCAAACAGGAGGATACATATGAAGCATATCAAGACACTGACTAAAATCAGACTTAAGGATAGTCTAATTTATGGCGGATGCGGAGAGTGTCAGACATCATGCCAATCTGCATGTAAAACGTCATGTACAGTTGGAAATCAGAAGTGCGAAAACAATTAGCGAAATAAGGGGTAGTGGATTATCCACTGCTTTTTATTTGAGAAAAATTAAGGAGGTTTACAGTTGTCACAGCTTATTCATAAGTTTTTTCTTAATGATAATTACATGGTTCTTGACGTTAACAGCGGTGCTGTGCATATAATTGACGAACTGGTTTATAATATTCTTGATGAAAATGGCCTTCAAAATATTGAAGAAATCATTGAAAATTTGTCTGATCAATTTGAGGCTGAAAGAATAATCGAGGCATATGAAGAGATCAAGTATTTGGTAGATAGTGATATACTATATTCAAAGGAGTCTGATCTTGGCAGACTGGATTATAACAAGGAAAACATTATTAAAGCGATGTGCCTGCACGTCGCTCATGATTGTAATTTAAAATGCAAGTATTGCTTCGCTTCCCAGGGCAATTTTAAAGGTGAAAGATCAATTATGAGCTTCGAGACGGGGAAAAAAGCTCTTGAGTTCCTGGCAAAAAACTCAGGAAAGAGGAGAAACCTGGAGGTTGATTTCTTTGGTGGGGAACCACTAATGAACTTTCAGGTTGTTAAGGATCTGGTCGCTTATGGCAGAGAACTTGAAGTAATCTATAACAAAAACTTCAGATTTACGATAACCACTAACGGGGTACTCCTTGACGAAGACAAGATGGATTTTATTAATAAAAATATGGAAAATGTTGTTCTGAGTCTTGATGGAAGAAAACAGGTAAATGATAATATGAGGCTTACTATTTCTGGTGATGGAAGCTATGACGTTATCCTGCCTCGAATCAAGCGAATGGTCGAATTGAGAGGAGATAAGGATTACTACGTCAGAGGTACATTTACCAGCAAAAACACCGATTTCGGTAAGGATGCCCTTGAGTTCTACAAGAATGGTTTTAAAAAGATATCTATTGAACCAGTCGTAGCACCAGATGAGATGGACTATGCTCTCAGAACTGAACATTTAGAAGAAGTGCTTAAGGAATATGAGGATTTTTCCAAGCAGTATATAGAACTCAAGAGAAACGATCCGGACTTTATGTTTTTTCATTTTATGATCGATCTGGACCAGGGCCCATGTGTAATTAAAAGAGCAGTAGGGTGCGGTGCAGGAAGTGAGTACATTGCTGTAACACCCGAAGGAGAAATTTACCCTTGTCACCAATTCGTCGGTGAGAAGGAGTTTTTACTTGGAGATCTTGATTCAGGGATATCCAATACTGGTCTTAGAGAACGATTTAAAAATGCCAATGTATACACAAAAAAAGAATGCAGGGAATGTTGGGCCAGGTTTTACTGCAGCGGTGGATGCCATGCAAACGCACACTATGCGCATGGTGATATATTAAAACCATACGAGATTGGCTGTGAGATGGAAAAGAAAAGGATTGAATGTGCATTGTCAGTTTTGGCAAGCCTCAGCGAGGAGGAATAGGATGAGGACAAGGAGTATTTCAATCGTTGCAGCTATAATTATAATTGTAATATTTGCAAGCTATGTTGGGACGAATGGTTTTGTGCTTGGTGACAGGACCTTACGAAGTGCAAAGGATTCAATTGAGCTGGGACTAGATTTGGCCGGAGGAGTTTATGTCGTCCTCGAAGCCAATACCGAAGCGACCGGTGATGAGCTTGCGCGAATGATGGAGGAAACTAAAGCGATAATTGGAAAGCGTGTAGATGGCTTGGGAGTTTCTGAACCAAATATAGCGATTGAGGGTCAAAATAGGATAAGGGTTGAACTTGCTGGGGTTCAGCATCTCGATGAGGCAATTGATCTTATAGGAAAAACTGCATTGCTTGAATTCAAAACTCCAGCTGGCGAAACCGTCATCACTGGAAAAAATGTAATCAACTCACAAGTGCTATTTCAACCAAATGAATATGGTGTAAACGAACCTGTTGTATCTCTTGAGCTAAATGAGGAGGGTAGGCAGTTGTTCTTTGAGGCTACTTCGGTGCTTGCTGCAAAAACTGAGACACTGGACAAAATTATTTATATAGTGCTAGATGGTGAAATGATATCAAATCCTATGGTTTTAGAGCCTATTACAGATGGAAAACCTGTAATAACAGGTATGTAT
>DAIPJA010000249.1:0-2284 GCA_036770525.1 Gudongella sp.
CAACTGGAGAATTTTGGAGGAAGCTGGTAGTGGTATAGATTATGAAAAATATGATGTTAAAAGATCATTGACAGGTGATTTTAGAATTTCTGAGGCCTATGGAGAGCCAAATAAATCCAGAGGGCACCTTTATCTTGAAATATATGGCAAGGCAGAGTGGGATCAAAGCTATACAGGAAAGTCATATGATCCAGAAAAACAAGAGTACTTCCTTGAAACCAGCTCAAGCAGTTATCCTGTTGACGGTTGGGGAGGAACATATTCTTACGAAATCGTTAAACCATAGACATTGATCAGCAGGCTATTTGACATCGAACATTATGTTGAATATACTGGTACGAGACTTTATATTGTATCAAATTGATTGGAGAAGCAAGAATGTTGGGAATAGCTAAAAGCCTTATTGATATATTGACTGTTGAGCTGACGGTATTCTTAACAGCGGCCATACCCTTGATCGAGGTTAGAGGGGCAATACCGCTAGGAGTATCTCTTGGGATGTCGCCACTTCATGCTGCCATTGTCAGTCTGGCTGGGAGCATGCTTCCCGTACCGTTTATACTGCTTACCATAAGACCGATATTCAATTACCTTAGAAAAACAAAGACCTTTAAGAAATTGGTTTCTCATCTTACTGATAAATCGATAAATAATAACGGTCACAGGATACAAAAATATGGTGCCTGGGGACTTTTGATATTCGTTGCAATACCATTGCCCGGGACCGGAGTCTGGAGTGGAAGCCTGGCTGCAGCTCTTCTTGATATGAGGCTGAAGTGGGCATTTCCTTCCATATTGGTGGGAAACATCATAGCTACAGTAATTATAACGAGCTTAAGCCATGGAATAATAAATGTTTTGATATAGGACTGCCGAACAAGGCAGTTCTTTTTTGTGGATTGAATAACGGAAATTGGTTCAAAATTACCATGGAGTGGTGTTGATACAATAAAAGCAGGGTAATATTAAGGCAATAGGTGTAGTACAGAATGGAATATAGTACATACTATATATTTTAATGTGACATACAATATATTTCTGTGCTATAATGTTTCTTATTGGCGACCGCAGGCAAATCGATAGTTGAAAAACATTTAGGGGGTTATGACATGGGGAATAAGTACGTTTACAGCTTCAAAGAAGGCTCCAAGGAGATGAAGTCCCTCCTGGGAGGTAAGGGTTCCAATCTTGCAGAGATGACTAATATAGGACTTCCGGTTCCTCCAGGGTTCACGATAACAACAGAGGCTTGCAACAGATTTTATGATGAGGGTCAAAAACTTTGGCCTGAATTATTGGAGGAGATCTACTTATATCTTTCAGAGGTTGAAAAAGCTCTCGGGAAGAGATTTTCAGACCAATCCAATCCACTTTTGGTATCAGTAAGATCTGGTGCAGTTTTCTCAATGCCTGGTATGATGGACACCATACTTAACCTGGGCCTTAACGACGATGCAGTAAAGGGCCTTATTTCTTCGACAGGAAATGAAAGGTTTGCTTATGACAGCTACAGAAGATTCATCCAAATGTTCTCCGATATAGCTATGGGCATCCCTAAGAGAAAATTTGATGAAGTAATGGAGAAAATGAAGGAAGACAAAGGAGTTCATCTTGATACTGAGCTGGATGCTGAGGATCTCAAGGAGTTGGTAAAACGTTTCAAGGATGTATACTATGAGGACATGGGCACTGAATTTCCCCAAGATCCAATAAAGCAGCTCCAATTGGCTATTGAGGCAGTTTTCTCCTCCTGGAACAATCCAAGAGCAGTAATATACAGAAGGCTTCATGATATACCGGGTGATCTCGGAACAGCCGTAAACGTCCAGTCAATGGTATACGGCAACATGGGAGACACTTCAGGTACAGGAGTTGCATTTACAAGGAATCCTGCAAACGGCGAAAACAGGATATATGGTGAATTCCTTATGAATGCTCAGGGAGAAGACGTAGTAGCTGGAATAAGAACCCCGAAATCTATCTCAGAGCTTGAGGAAGTAATGCCTGAGGTATTTGATGAATTCAGAAAGGTTACCAATATCCTCGAGTCTCATTACAGAGATATGCAAGATATCGAGTTCACTATAGAAAAGGGCAAGCTGTTCATGCTTCAGACAAGAACAGGCAAAAGGACAGCTCAAGCCGCTATAAATATAGCTGTTGATCTTGTCAATGAAGGTAAAATATCAAAGGATGAAGCAATATTAAGGATTGAGCCAAATCAGCTTAACCAACTTCTTCACCCAGCATTTGACACTAAAAAGCTTGCTGAGTCTGAAGTCCT
>DAIPJA010000043.1:0-12138 GCA_036770525.1 Gudongella sp.
TCTTCAACTTCTTTAGAAAGCTCACCGATATGACACCGGGAGAGTACAGAAATATGGCTAATGCCTCAAATGAGGGGATCACATTCAGCATATACCATACAAGCTTTGGACCGGTAACGATAGGTGCGAACAATTCCGGAATCAGAACACTACAATTCGGAGAAAAAGCTCCCGTTGGCGTAAACCAAAATAGGACAAGTATAAGTGATACGGCAGCTCATGAACTGGATGAATACCTATTAGGTAAAAGAAAGTATTTTGATGTACCAATAGTATATGAGGGCACACCTTTCCAAATACAAGTTTGGAAAGAACTCTTGAAAATCCCCTATGGAGAAACCCGAAGCTACAAACAGATTGCAGAGGCCATAGGAAATCCCAAGGGTGCCAGAGCTATAGGCATGGCAAACAACAAGAACAAGCTGATGGTGCTTATTCCATGCCATAGAGTGATCGGGGCAAACGGAGCACTTGTAGGCTATGCAGGTGGGATCGGAATAAAGGAAAAGCTGCTAAAGCTTGAAAGAGAAAACAAGTAATCTATAGGACATAAAAACTTTAAGGGAGAGGTTATTGGATGACAAAGACGTATTTCAACCCAGGCTGTGGCTTAAGCATTTATAAGCCGGAGATGGAAAACAGGATACTTGATTTTCTAAACACCAACTATGGAGAGGTGGAGCTACACAAGATATGCTGCCATCATGATCCACAGCTCGAACAAGGCTCGATGATAATCAATGTTTGTGCCGGCTGCGACAGAAGGTTTCGAAGCCTCTATGAAGGCATAACGACTAAATCCCTTTATGAGATAATCGATGAGCTGGACTATTTTCCCTACCCGGACCACAGTGGATTAAAAGTGTCCGTACACGACCCCTGCCCCATAAGAGAAAAGCCTCAGATCCATGAAGCAGTTCGAAGCATACTTGGCAAAATGAACATTGAGATCGTAGAAACGGAATTCCATGGGACCCGCTCCATTTGCTGCGGTGATGATTTCTACCCAAGCTTACCCTTGGACCAGATACATGAACACATGCACAAAAGGGCAAAATCGATGCCATGTGACGACGTGTGCGTATATTGCATTTCCTGCATAAAGTCCATGCACATCGGGGGCAAGAATCCAAGGCATCTCCTGGACCTAATGCTTGGAGAATCAACCGAGCCACAGATCTATGACACAGTCGAATGGCATGAGCAGCTTCAGGAATACATAGACGCACATTAAATACCATCCCCCGGATCGTTCGACCCGGGGGCTTTGATTTTATCATCAATTGAGATTACTCATATTAACCATTATAATAGTATATAGAGGTCCAATAGGTTATTACAGGCCAACTGTTCAAATAATGAGGAGGGAAGAGATGGAAACATTTAAGATAGTACAGTTTGAAAGAAAGACAGGGGATAAGAGATCTCTCGAAATTCTAAGTGAAAAGGTATCAAAGGAAGTAATGGATTTTCACAAAAGCTTTCCAATGTATTCTGAAACACCTCTAAGAGACATGAAGAATCTCGCCATAGAGCTTGGTCTGGGGAGGATCTATGTAAAGGACGAGTCCTACAGATTCGGGCTTAACGCTTTCAAGGTACTTGGTGGGAGCTATGCGATCGGCAACTACCTTGCTAAAAAGCTCGGAAAGAGCATTACTGAAATGCCCTACGACGTTTTAATATCAGACGAAGTAAGGGAAGAGCTTGGTGAAATGGTATTTGTAACAGCTACAGACGGAAACCACGGAAGAGGAGTGGCCTGGACTGCAAATCAGCTGAAGCAGAAATCAGTAGTGCTCATGCCAAAGGGAAGCTCCCTTGAAAGACTTGAAAACATAAAAGCAGAGGGAGCAGATGCTTCCATAACAGATCTAAACTACGACGATGCTGTTAGAAAAGCCAACGAAATTGCTAATGACAACGGCTGGGTAATGGTACAGGATACTGCATGGGCAGGGTATGAAGATATACCCACCTGGATCATCCAGGGCTACAGCACAATGGGCTATGAAGCATTCGAGCAGCTTAAAGTAATCGGCGAGGAAAAGCCGACCCACATCTTCCTCCAGGCAGGAGTTGGCTCCATGGCAGCAGCGATAACAGGATTATTCTCCTCTATCTATGGAGAGGATAGACCGATAATAACGATAGTTGAACCAAACAAGGCAGACTGTCTGTATAGAACTGCTGAGGCAAACGACGGACAGCTTAGAGTGGTATCAGGAGACATGGACACAATTATGGCCGGACTTGCCTGCGGAGAGCCTTGCACGATCGGCTGGGAGATACTTAAGGACTATACCGACTTCTTCATATCCTGTCCTGATTTTGTGGCAGCAGAGGGAATGCGTATCATGGGCAATCCTCCAAGGGGAGACGAGAAGGTCATTTCCGGCGAAAGCGGAGCGGCAACACTAGGCTGTGTAGCAGAAATAATGACAAACGAAAACCTTGCATGGATGAGAGAAAAGCTTCAATTGAACGAGTCATCAAGAGTACTGTTCTTCAGTACAGAGGGCGACACCGACAAGAAAAGCTATCAGGATATAGTTTGGAACGGAAAGTACCCAAGCTACAAGAAAAAACAGTATTAAGGTGAACCGCCCTGGAAGAGTACTTAGAAAATATCGTGGATAACCAGACCCTGGCTTTCAAATTGAAGCCTGGGTCTTCAATATGCTATAATTAAGGATAACAAGTATAATTCGCATAGGGAGCTGATTATGTGGCTAAGATAAAGGCTGGAAGAAATAAGACCATAGATACAAGTATTGATGAAGGCAAAAAATATCTGGATAGATGCATTGCAATAGATAAGTCAGTCGATAATATAAATTCAATCCTGGATAAAACCATTATCGGGAACTCCTTTGATGTAATGGAACTGCTTCCAGAAAAGAGTATAGATCTTATTATAGCAGATCCCCCTTATAACCTCACAAAGTCATTCCACGGAACACAGTTCTCCAGGAAAAAGGAGTCGGAATATGAGGATTATACTAGGCAGTGGCTTTCCAAAGCTATCCCACTCCTAAAGGATGACGGATCTATTTATGTTTGCTGCGACTGGGAAACGAGCCTTATCATAGGCCGCATACTTCAGGAATACCTTATAGTTAGAAACAGGATAACATGGCAAAGAGAAAAGGGAAGAGGTGCAAAGGCCAACTGGAAGAACGGCCTGGAGGACATTTGGTTTGCGACAAAATCAAACAACTACACCTTCAACCTGGATGCTGTAAAAATAAGAAAGAAAGTAATAGCTCCATACAGAGTAGACGGGAAACCTAAGGATTGGACTGAAACAGAAAATGGAAACTACAGAGATACATGCCCCTCCAATTTTTGGGATGATATCACCATACCATTTTGGTCCATGCCTGAAAATACAGCCCACCCGACGCAGAAATCCGAGAAGCTTGTAGCTAAAATCATGCTAGCCAGCTCAAATCCTGGAGATGTAGTATTTGATCCATTTTTAGGCTCAGGCACCACAAGTGTTACGGCAAAGAAACTCGACAGACACTACCTTGGTATCGAGCTTAATGAACAGTATTGTATTTGGACAGAGCAAAGACTGGAGATGGCAGATAATGACGACTACATCCAAGGGTATGTGGACGGAGTCTTTTGGGAAAGAAACGTGTTAAATTAAAGCCTCAGGGAACACAATCGATATCCTTGTTCCAATATTGACCCTGCTGTGGATCTCAAAGAAGGCTCCATGCCTTTCAATGATCCACTTAGCAATTGCAAGCCCCAAGCCTGACCCGCCGCTTTTTCTTGCTCTAGATTCATCTGAGCGGTAGAACCTGTCAAATATATGAGGTAGGTCATCAGGGGGTATCCCAATACCTGTATCCTGAACGACAATAACGACCTTACCATTGCCCTTGGTTAACCTAAGGGCAATTTCCTTGCCTTCCTGGGAATACTTGATGGCATTATCAACAAGTATCCTTATGCTCTGCTTAAACAGCTGCCTGTCAGCCTCAATAAGGACGGAAGCACTGAGCTCAGTCTTAAACAGGTGGCTCTCATCTATCATCTGAGCCTCTCTTACTATTTCATCCACTATCTCGCTGGCATCGAATCTCTCCATATTAAGCTGGATCGTCTCGTTGTCTCCCCTTGCAAGGAAAAGAAGCTTTTCAACCAGATCCTTCATATTGCCGATCTCGCTCTTTATTGCATCTATAGATTCCTGTCTCGTCTTTTTATCGTTTTTGCCCCACCGGTCCAAAAGATTTACATACCCTTGAATAACAGCAATTGGAGTCCTTAGCTCATGGGATGCATCTGAAACAAACCTGACCTGTGACTGGTAGGACTGGTTTATCCTGTTTAGCATACCATTGATTGCATAGGTAAGATCCTTCAATTCATTCTGGGAGCTGTCCACAGATATCCCCTTGTCCAGCCTGTTGACATCGATGCTGCTTAATTCCCCTGCAATTGCCTTAAGGTACTTCTCATCATAGGGCTTCATCGTCTGAAGAGTCCTTGTGGTCTCAGCAAGATCTGCAAGAGGCTTCAAGGTCTCCCTTACGACTCTATGGCCCTTTACCGTGTGCTTAATAAGCATAAGCGACTCTGCGATTAGGAGAATAAAAAGTATTTGTAATAGTCCATACACCTCAGGACCAATATTATATATGAACCTGTAATATGAAAAGTCTTTCTCAAAGCTAACGGAATATCTGATATTCTCGATCCTCTCCCTAAGAGGAGCAGGAAGCGCCATAGCTCCCGTAAAAACATCCCTTTCTGCATCCTTTATATGGAAGGGTAGAAGTTCCTGGATGTCCCTATGAAGTGTAGTTCCCTCTTCAGGGGCCACTGCCATAATCTCAAAATCAAGCATGGGGTAGTGTACCGACTCCTCATTAAAGCCCGAAGCAGCCAGGACGTTGTACGAATCCTCAATAATGACCTCTGCTCTCCATAAAACAACAAAAAACCCCATCAGAAATACGAGGGTATTAACTGCCATAAATCCAGACAATAACCTTCTCACCATTTCCAGATTGAGTTTTAGTACAAGCGAAGATTTTATTCTGTTTGAAAAGCTTTCCTTGCCTTTATCCTTATTGGTCCTCATCTTTGATTGCATACCCCACTCCTCTCACAGTCGAGAAGATTTTTGTTCCAAAGGGCTCCTCAAGCTTTGCCCTTAAATACCTTATATAGACATCAACTGCATTGGTTCCCCCTGAAAAGTCATAACCCCAAATCTTATCAAGAATTGTCTCCCTGGATAACACTATGTTCCTGTTCTCCATAAGAAGCTCTAAGAGATCAAACTCCTTCTTTGTCAAGGGAACCACTGTACCCTTTACATGTACCTCTCTCTTCTTAGTATCTAGAGAAAGCTCCTTGTATACCATAACATCCTTAGCTTGTGCCTGGCTGCCTGGTTCCTTCTTCCTTAATAAAGCCCTTATCCTAGCCAGAAGCTCTTCAATGGCAAATGGCTTCGTGATATAATCATCCGCACCGCTGTCAAGTCCTGTTACCTTGTCTACCACAGCATCCCTGGCAGTAAGAAGTATAACAGGTATATCTGATGTCTGCCTGATACGCCTTAGAACCTCAATTCCGTTTAATCCCGGAAGCATTATATCAAGAAGAACAAGGTCGAAGGGGCTGGCCTTGACCATGTCAATTCCAGCCCTTCCATCATAAGCCTTTTCCACTTCATAGCCCTCGTACTGAAGCTCCAGCTCTACAAACCTAGCCAGTTTTTCTTCATCCTCAACTATTAGGATCTTAGTCATTTTTGTTCTCACCACTGAATTCTTTTTTTAGGTTGTCTACTACGTCAGATACCTGATCCATAGTACGATTTACTTCTTCCTTGCCAAGCTCCGGTCCTGAGAAGGAATACTTATATCCGAAGAACAGACCGATGATCATCAAAGGAACTGTTATCCAGAATGTAAAGAGAAGCAGTATTACAAGCACAGTTACCGGCAATGTCATGGTGCTCTGCCCATTCTTTGAAACCTCGAATATGTTTCTGTTTCCCTTATGGAACAGCTTGCCCACAAATGTGGTGAACCTGTTTACTAGATCTGAGAACGAGGATGAAGTCTTCTGAGTTGACTCTGTACCCGCCTTAGCCTCTGAGCTCTTTTGTTCCCCAGTCTCCCCGGTATCCTTTGTGTTATAATACCCACCGCCCTTGGGAGGTTCTATTCTCCCCTTCTTCTCAAGATTTATGATTGCCTCCAGAATGTCGCCGTTAGTTTCCTCCAAGGCTTCCTTGGCCTCGTTGAATGTAATATCGGCATACCTTCTTAGTTCTTCTACTTGTTGTAAAGTTACCATTATACACACCTCCTACTATTTTCTATGTCTTTATTATAGTAGTGGAAGATTCAAACACAATTTAAGTAACATTAAAATCACATTAAAAATTCGTTGATTTTCTCTCATTTTATCAAAGCAAAATCAGTTAGGCAACACCACTTGATTATGATGGTAATCCTCTCCATCAAATACCCCAACCCTTATAACAATACCTCCTATGGGGAAGGTAAGTTTCTCTTCAATTCTTTCAACTATGTCCATGAATACACGGTCTATTTCAACCGGATCTATCTTCTCAACATCCCAGCTAAAGTCGATCTTATAATGATTCAAAGCTAATCTCTTATTGAGATCACCCTCAAGAAGGCCAGGTGAATCATATTCTTCAAATACATTTATCTTGTAGTCCAGGTGATCATAGTCTGAACATAGAGCTTCCATTACCAAGTCACTGAGATACCCTCTCGCTCTAAGTTCACCATAAGCGTCATTACGTTCAGTCTCATAGAGTGTGGTCCTAAAGCTCGACTCGGGGTCTGATTCAGGATGCATGGTAAAGGAAAACTCATGCCGCTTATAATCATAGCTTGTATATGTTACCTTGAAATCCTCGCCATACTTTTCTTCATACAACCTTAACAAAGCCCTCTTCTCCTTCCAGCCTTCTATAGGGTTCCCGGAGAGTTGGATGTAGAAGTTGACGGCAAAGCTTACTATGACCAGAAGAAAAGATGCAATAATAATTAAGAGGAGCTTTTTGGTTTGCTTTTTCATGGGTTCACATCCGATCTGAAATATCATTCTGGTATTTAGATACCCAAACCTAAAACATATTCAAGAAGAGCAAGTAATAAGACATGGCTTGAATGAAAAATTCGGGAAGTAGAGTAAATTATAAATGCTGTGGAAATAGGATGGAAAATTCAGACAAGTTTGTTATACTGTAAATATAAGCTATTTTAGTCATTAGTTCTCTACTTATTTGATCAGAAGGAGTGAAATGATGGATAAAAAACTATACGTTCTTAAGGGATTTGAAAGATCTTTCATTGAGGAATTTGATCAAGAACCACTAATTAACAATTCACTGGACGATAAGATTGATATTCGTATACTTAATGATGATTACAAAAGAGAACTAATGAGTCGATTGCTTGTGTTTACAGGTTTCAAATTTGCAACCTACGAGGAATTTGTACTAATTCAAGAACTCGGAGAGGAGTTCATTAGATTAGCACAGGTCGAAATAATAATCCTTAAGAATCTGGTCTATCCTGACTACTATCCAGTAAATCTAATAGATGAAGGAATGAGTACTTTACTTGATCTAGCTTATAGCTATTTTAATACTTCCTCTGAGGAATTTGAAATAGATGAAGAATTATCTAATTTACTTAGATTTTATGGAAACATTAAATACATAGATGGTAAATACTATATTTCATATAAAAATCAAGAAAGAGTACTGGATAACATAAGGACAATTGAATACCCAGAGAGTTTAGAGGATGATGTTCTTAGAAAGCTAGAAAAAACCACTAACGTAAGTACAGAGATTATATTTGAGATAAACTCTGAAATTGAGAGTTATCTTAGAATTGTTGAAAGCCTCAATAGCCAAGTATTCAAGTCAGTTGGTATAAAAATAAATGATCAACTATATTTCAATAAATACCTTCAACAAAACTTCAATGCACTGGTTAATAAATTCAATGATATAAAATTTATGATCGTTAGTGATACTGTCTCAGCTAAGACTTACAGGAAAGATTTTGATGAATACCTCGAGGATATTTGGGGATACAGCTCATTTAAAGAGCTTCAGGTATATCAGAATCCAGATGAGAACAAAGATGTTATATCCGTTTCCCAAGGCCAGATTATTGAAGACATTGTGAACCAAGCAGAGAGAGCCTTTAATAAGGAGAACTTCCAGGATGTTTTTATTACAGCTCCAACAGGTGCTGGGAAATCAATTATATTCCAATTATCTGCTCTTTATCTTGCCAATGAATATGACAAGCTAACGATAATCATCTCTCCTTTAATAGCTCTTATGAAGGATCAAATCAAGAATCTTCACAAGAATAATATTGAAAATGCAGCCTATATAAATTCAGAGTTGAACTTTATTGAAAAAGAAAATGTGCTACAAAAGATAAGATCTAAGGAGATAGATATTCTCTACCTCTCGCCAGAAACTTTGCTATCATATACGATCGAGAACTTCATAGGTGATAGAGAAATAGGCCTTTTCATTATAGATGAGGCTCATATTGTCACGACTTGGGGTAAGGGCTTTAGGCCAGACTATTGGTATTTAGGCAAGTACCTCTCTAGAGTACGTTCAAAAAACCAAATATTCCCAATCGTAACCTTCACGGCAACTGCTGTATATGGTGGAAATGACGACATGTATGATGAAACAATAGAAAGCTTAAATATGAAGTCTACAATAAAATACCTAGGAAGAGTGAAGCGAGACGACATAAACTTTGATATTAATGTTGATCTAAATCCGAAAAGCAAGGAACAATACGAGAATGATAAAATAGAAAAAATGCTTTCTAGGTTTAATGAATATCTAAGTGAAAATAAAAAGGTAATTTCATATTTCCCTTATGCATCGATCGCTGAATCCATTAGTTATGATAAGCATTTCTCAGCAATAAAGGACAAGTTTACGGTATATACTGGACGTTTGCACAAGACTCAAAAAGATATTTCGGAGAAGGACTTCTCCGGTGGCGAGAAGCCCATAATGTTAGCAACAAAGGCATTCGGTATGGGAATAGATATTAGTAACATAGAGGTAGTATATCATTACGCACCGACTGGGAATCTAAATGATTACGTTCAAGAAATCGGAAGGGCTGCAAGGGATGAATCAATAAAAGGAACTGCATGTATAGACTTCATGACTAAAGATTTTAAATTTGTAAATATGCTCTTTGGTATGAGCTCAATTAAGCAGTACCAGGCAAAGGCAGTACTAAAAAAGCTATACAATGTATATTCAAAGAGGGAGAAGCAAAATTTCTTGGTAACACCAAATGATTTCTCCTATATCTTCTCAAAAGACAGCAAAAGTGGTCCAGATGACTTGGAGAGGAAAATTAAAACAGTGCTTCTAATGTTAGAAAAGGACCTTGAACAAAGCTACGGATTCCCGGTGCTCATTTCAAGGCCAAAGAGCATGTTTTCGAAAGCCTTTGTTGTATTAGATAAGGATGTAGACCAAGAAATTCGAGATAGTAAATATGGGATGTATTTCGATAGAATCCAGAACGGCAGGAACAATCACAAGGAGGGGGCTTGTACTGTAACTGATTTTGGGGACATATATCTTTTCAATCTTAGAAAGCTTTGGGAAGACCATTTTCCAGAAATGAGCTTTGCAAGCTTTAAGTACCATGTTTTCAGTAAATCTGACGAACTAAAATTTAATTACTCGAAAAATATTCACCTAAGGTATAAGATAGGAATTCAGACAAAGAATGGTCTAAAAATAAAAGATCTTAAAAACCAATTAGCCCTAGAGATTGATAAAATAAATAGGATATTAGATAACTACAAAGATTCAGGGAAGATGTTTACAGTACAGGAATTTGCTTCAGATATAAATCAGATCTATAACAACAGAGAGAAGGCACATTCTATAGCATCATCTTATATAGATCTTATTTCTCCAATTACGGATCAAGGGAAATTCATTCAAAGAGCGATAGAGTTTAATAGCAGCTTTAACAAGTACAGAATAATTAATAGAACCTACAACATGGTAAAAAGAGATATAATATATAAAAGCGATATTATTCGCAGATTGGATACAGATGATGATCACCTTAATCTATTTTATCCAAAGTCAAACAAAAAGGATTTCGATCTTTTCAGAGGCTTATACCTACTTGAGATATTTGACCTCGCAAGCTATGAAATTCTCGGTGGGGATAGCCCTGAGATTTTTGTACGTCTAAATGATCCCCTAAAGGTAAGAAGGCTGACTTCGGAGAACTTTAATTATCGTAATGAAATACTTCAAGCTGTCAAGAAAAGACACGAGAATTCAACCAAGATTCTAAGAAAATTTTTTGTTGATCTTAAATCAGATAACGATAGATGGGATTTTATTGAGGATTACTTCTTGGGATATGATCTTGTTGATGATATTGAGAGTGAAGCTATTGAAGATTAATTTTTAGTAGCATTTGAAACTAAAGGTTCACATTCAGCTGTTGGAACAAAAGTAAATTTTAATCCATGTAATTATGTTTTTAGAAATAGGCCTAGATAAGTTGTATTTGTATTTTCAGAAGGAGGTTGGCTCGAAGTGTTTGATTATGGTAATGCAAATAAGGATCAGATTGATGCTATCAGGACGACAAAAGGGCCTGTCCTACTTATCGCTGGACCAGGGACCGGTAAGACATTTACCCTAGTTCAAAGAGCTATCTACTTGATCCAAGTAGAAGGGGTAGAGCCTGAACAAATACTTATCGCTACGTTCACTGAAAAAGCTGCAAAGGAACTTATAACTAGGATTACTAATGAATTAGCTTTAAGAGGAATCACAGTAAACTTAAATGAGATGTACATAGGTACATTTCACTCTATTTGTCTTAGGCTTCTTAAAGAAAACCTCGAGTTTACAAGACTTAGAAAAAATTATAGAGTTTTGGATGACTTTGATCAAAGCTACATGATATTCCAAAACTTTCATGAGTTTAAGAAAATAGATGGACTTGAAAACTTATTATCTTCGGGGGGAGCATGGGAAAAATCAAAAGAGATTGAGTGGTTCGTTAATAACCTCACCGAGGAACTTGTTGAGTATAATGATCTAATTTTGGACTCTGATATTAGAATATCAGCTTTAGGAGAGATTCTAGAGTTATACCAGAAAACTCTTAATGAAGATAACGCCCTAGATTTTTCAGCCATTCAAGCCGAAGCCTATAGGCTATTGGTTAATAATCCATCAGTTTTAGGTGCTATCCAAGAAAAAATAAAGTATATAATGGTTGATGAGTACCAAGATACTAACTACATACAAGAACAAATCATATTTTTACTTGGATCCGAGAGTTCTAATATATGTGTAGTGGGTGATGATGACCAAGGCTTATATCGATTTAGAGGAGCAACTATAAGAAACATACTTGAGTTCCCCAAGAAGTTTCCTGAGGGTAAGTGTAAGATCATTCCCTTAATCTTAAACTACAGGTCTGATCCTGGTATTACAGAATTCTATAATGATTGGATGCAGAGTACAGAAGGGGCCAAGTTTAAATTTTCTTGGGGTAAGTTTAGATATAATAAAAGGATACTGCCAAGTAGAGTAATAGATAAAGAAAGCCCTACTGTAGCTAAACTTTTCAGTAAAAATAATGAAAATAACTGGTTTGAAGATATATACCAATTTCTAAGATCACTAGAAACCTCAGGCAAATTAGAAGACTTCAATCAGATAGCGTTTCTATTCAATTCAGTTAAGCACGAAAGAGTTGTTCGATTAGCTAATTACTTGGAGTCAAAAGGAATTAACGTCTATTCCCCAAGATCTGCCATGTTCTTCGAACGTAATGAGGTTAAATTGATATTGGGGTTTCTCATGCTCTTATTCCCGAATTATGTTTCTAGATTAGAGCAGAAAGAATATCAGTACTTGCAAGACTTTCACTACGAGTACTATATCAACTGCGTAAAACTTGCCAATAGTTATTTTGGACAAAAGGAGTCTAGAAGCCTTCATACGTGGGTTAGAAAGACAGGGATGAAGCATTACAATCTTGAAGGAACAACTGACTATGCATTTTCTGGGTT
>DAIPJA010000250.1:0-2280 GCA_036770525.1 Gudongella sp.
GTTTTAAACACGGCATTTCATCTGGACATAAAATCATTGACTAAGCTCCAGTTTTACATTCTTATGCCTTCTATGCTTTTTTTGAAAGTATATCAAAGTGAGTTGAGTAGCCAGGTAATCACAATAACAATAACTGTTTCACTTATTGTTATTCTGTTGATAGCAGGCATATCATTACTGATCGCAAATATTAGAGGATATTCAAAATCTGAAAGCAGCGTATTTATAAATTCATCGACCTACTTCAATGCTGGGAACTATAGTCTTCCACTGATCCAGCTTTTATTCGAAGACCCGATTGCAGTATCTATCCAGGCTATTATATTAATGGCACACAATATTGCTTTCTTTACTGTTGGTATTTTTACTGCTGGGTCAGGAAACAGGAGTACTAAGGATGCGTTACTATATATATTGAAAATGCCGCTGCTTTACGTAATGGCGTTGGCAGCAATACTCAAATCATCAGGAATCGTGATTCCTCAGCCAATTATTGATCCCTTAACGATCCTTTCATCAGGATACATGGCAGTTGCTCTATTGACTTTGGGTGCACAACTTTCCGAAACCAAATTTCTGCTTACTAACACAAGATTATACCTGTCAAGCTTCGTGAGATTACTCGTATCGCCCGCAATAGCATATCTTATTGTATCCCTAATGGGAGTTCAAGGGATTCTTGCACGGGTAATCGTTGTAGCATTTGGGGCTCCGACTGCAGTAAATGTAGTACTTTCATCAATTGAACTGGATAATGAGCCTGAATTTGCTTCACAGGCAGTTTTCACCTCAACAGTCCTAAGTATGATAACAATCAACCTGGTTATTATGGCAGCCTTTGCTCTCATACCGGCTTAGTAATAATATTGAAAAACGAGTATCACAGTAGTACAATCCCATAATTGTAGTATCAACAAGGAGGTGAGAGAATGGGAAAAATCAAATACATTCATAGAGATACTGATGGTTCAATCAAGCTTGATAAAGAGTATATCGGTACAGATTCAGCCGGCAAGCACATGGAATATATCCTTACAGAGGAAAATGGAAAGCTGATTCTTACACCCTCCATCCATTCACTATCAAGACTATATATCGAGCCTACATCAGCCTGCAACCTTAACTGCGTCACCTGCATAAGGAGGACATGGAAAGAAACGCCAGGCTTCATGGGAATGTCGACTTTTAATGCATTGGTTAGCCAACTTAAGGAGTTCCCGTCCCTTGAATCGATAATGTTTGGTGGCTTTGGAGAGCCGATGCATCATCCTGAAATATTTAACATGATAGCTATTGTCAAATCCCTTGATCTAAAGGTAGAAATGACCACCAACGGGACAATGTTGAATAAGGATAGTTTTGAAAAACTGTTTTCATCCGGATTGGATACTCTCTGGGTTTCAATTGACAGCACCGAGACATCGACATTCAATGCAATAAGAGAAGGAGCCGATTTTGGAGGGATCCATGACAGCCTCAAGCTGTTCAAAAGAATGAACCAGGAAAGCGACAGAAAAATGACCCTTGGCATCGCCTTTGTCGCTACAAAGGATAATGTTAACGAGCTTTCAAAGCTAAGAAGCTTTGCAGCAAGCGTCTGGGCAGAAAAAATATCTGTGAGCAATGTGATCCCATACGACAGAGAAATGGAAAGCAAAATGCTTTGCAGAAAGGTACTATTCAAGCCTCTGGCTTACACAAAGGATGAGGAGGAGAGGATAGGCTTTAAGGAGATCATAATCCCTGAGATAAGCCTTCCAAGGATAGACTATAATGAGACTACAAAGGATGCCCTACACGACATCAGAGGTTCAATGATGAAGGTGAAGCTCCTAAATGAGACCTTTAAGTCATACGATGACCACTGCCGGTTCATCCACGACCGGATTTCCTTCATAAGGTGGGATGGGATGGTCTCTCCATGTATGGGTCTACTTCATTCATACACGACCTTCC
Organism: Gudongella sp.; assembly: GCA_036770525.1. Lineage (GTDB taxonomy): Bacteria > Bacillota > Clostridia > Tissierellales > Tissierellaceae > Gudongella. The sequence continues at coordinate 1,957 of DAIPJA010000250.1, forward strand.
TCAATGGTAATGAACGCAGGATGAACGAGTACACACTTGGAAGCATCATTGAAAAGCCTTTGAAAGAAATCTGGGATAGCAGTGAGTACAGGGAGTTCAGAGAGAGCGTATATGAATTCGAATTTTCACCATGTGTATTGTGTGGTGGATGCAAGGATATCAACTCAAACGAAGCAGACTGCAGAACTGATAATTCACCGGTTTGTGGAGGATGTCTCTGGGCTCAGGGAGTAATACAATGTCCATAGTAACACCTGCTGGTGTCGCTCAATGGTAGAGCAGCGGTATCGTAAACCACAGGTTGGGGGTTCGATTCCCTTCACC
>DAIPJA010000251.1:0-2273 GCA_036770525.1 Gudongella sp.
GGAGCTGTTATATAAGGATCACGGGATGGATGTTGACTCAATCATAGAAAAGGCCAAGGTGTTAGTTGTAAGAAAGAAAGGATGATTGAAATGAAGGCACCTCATGTTTGTATTTTGCAGACAAGCTTCGCCAAGCGGGAGGACACTGTGGAATTCCTTAAGGAGAAGGTTCCAGGTGTTAGGGTTGAGTTTATAACCGACAGCACCCTGCTCAACGACGTCCGCGCTAACTCTGGTCCTACGCAAGCTATAATTGACCGAATGACCCTGTATGCTAAAGCAGCTGAAATTTCCGGGGCTGACCTAATCGTAAATTCCTGTTCCACTGTGGGCGAAGTGGCGGACATCTATGAGAAGGTAGTGGGCATCCCTGTAATGAAGGTGGACCTGCCCATGGCTCAGGAGGCTGTGTCTCTAGGCACCAAAATTGCTCTTATCGCCACCGTAGAAACCACCCTCGGGCCTAGCCAGCGACTCATAGAGAAGGAGGGTGCCAAGCGGGGTAAGTCGATGGAGTGTACCCAGTACCTCCAGAACGCTGCCTGGGATGCACTTCAGGCAGGTAACAGCCACGAACATAACCGTATCCTCATGGAGAACATCCGTCAGCTGGATACCATGGGATATGATGCCATAGTCATGGCACAGGTATCCATGCGTGCTTTGTTGCCTGATCTCACAGATGTAAAGACTCCACTGCTGTGCAGTTTCTTCACAGGCTATGGTGCGGTGGCTGACAAACTTAATGAAATCAAAGAAGGAAGAGTCTGATTCGGACTCCTACCACCAGCTCCAAAATATACTTAGGAGGTATAAAATGCTCAAAGGAATATACACACCGATCGTCACACCATTTGCAGAGGATGAATCGATCGATTATGGAAAACTGAAGCACAATCTTGATCTACTGGCAAAGACAGATCTGGATGGAATTGTAGTTCTTGGCTCAAATGGTGAGTTTGTATACCTTACTCACGCTGAAAAGCTTGAGCTTATAAAATTCTGTATCGAAAATTTTACCAAGGAGAAAAGAATAATCGTAGGTACATCCTATGACTCCACTCTAGAGACTATAAGCTTCTGTAAGGAAGCAGCAGAGCTGGGGGCAGATGCGGCCCTTATCCTTCCTCCACATTACTATAAGGGAAGTATGAATGAGGAAGTACTCTATAACCACTTTATAGACGTTGCAGATGAATCTCCCATTCCTGTAATGCTTTATAATATGCCGGGAAACACTGGGATAAACATGTCCTCAAAGCTTATTGCGAGGCTGGCAAAGCACCCGAATATCGTTGGAATAAAGGATACATCAGGAAATATAGTCCAGCTATCAGAGATAGTAAGGGATACTGACGATGACTTTGTAGTATTTGCTGGTAATGCCGGATATCTTTTACCTGCACTAACAGTAGGAGCAAGAGGAGCGACTGTGGCTCTAGGCAATATATTGCCCAACGAGTGTTGTCAGCTTGTCAAGCTTGTTAAGGAAGGTAAGTTAGAGGAAGCAAGAGAACTGCAATTAAAGCTTATTGAAATAAATTTTATCGTAACAGGAGGGATGGGAGTTCCAGCATTAAAGGCAGGAATGGATATGCTGGGCTACCAGGGTGGTATTCCCCGAAGACCCCTGAGACCTCTTGAGGAAGACAAAAAACAAGTAGTAAAAGCAGCCCTTGAAAAGCTGGGCGTACTTTAATATATCTAAGGAGGAATACAAATGCCAATTATTCAAGTAGAAATGCTTAAAGGAAGAACAGTAGAGCAAAAGAGAGCCATGGCAAAAAAAGTAACTGAGGCATTGGTAGAGACAGTTGGATGTAAAACTGAGGCGGTTAAGATAATAATCAGAGAGATGGAATTTGAAGATTATGCACAAGCTGGCGTTCTTCATTGCGATATCAATAAATAGTGAATTGCAGCCATAATCAAATGGTTGTAAGAGCGATCGTTGATCGCCCTAAGGGCTGCCTTTAGGCAGCTTTATTTTTCAAACTCTACTTTTGTGAATTAATTTAGTACAATATAATAGGAAGGAAGGGGGGTAATAACATGATAGGAGAGCAATTACAGTTAAGGTACATGTCCTGGCCAGATATCAGAGAAAAAATTGATTCAGGCTTCGATACTGTGATCATTAGCCTTGGAGCGATGGAGCAGCATGGACTTCATTTGCCAGAGTGTACAGATGAAACTATTGGTATAGGATTGTCATGCGGACTTGCAGAAAGATTGGGTAATGCATTGGTTTCACCCACTATAATCCCAGGGCT
>DAIPJA010000044.1:0-12029 GCA_036770525.1 Gudongella sp.
TGTAAGCATTCCAAGAAGCTGGATGCCCTGGTTTGTCATAATGGACACCATGTTAAACATTGCGTTTTGCACGTGTCCCTTGAAGATGTTTCCTGTCATGAACTTTGTTGGAGGCATGTACTTAAGCGGTGCCTTGGGGAATATCTCCCTTGCCATCTGTGCCTGTGAAAGCTCAAGAAGGAAGCCATCCTCAATGCCTGGCTCCATTTCAAAGGCGTGTCCGAGACCCATTTGCTCCTCAGGAAGTCCAGCCTTAAGTGCGAACTGCTCGTTTATAAACTGGGATGCAAGTACGGTATGAGCTGCTTCGACTGCATCGTCAGTTGTAAGGTAGTTGTCCTCGCCTGTATTTATTATGATCCCAGCAAATCCGTTGATGACTCTTGAGAAGAATTGGTCTACAAGAGTTCTTTGCATGTTGATGTCTCTGAATAGTATTCCGTAAAGTGCATCGTTAAGCATCATGTCAAGTCTTTCAAGAGCTCCCATTGCTGCGATCTCTGGCATGCATAGACCTGAGCAGTAGTTGGTGAGTCTGATGTAACGGCCTACCTCTTCGCCTACCTCATCAAGTGCTGCTCTCATAAGCTTGAAGTTTTCCTGGGTTGCATAGGTTCCGCCAAAGCCCTCTGTTGTTGGACCGTATGGAACGTAGTCAAGAAGAGATTGTCCCGTTGTCCTTATTACTGCAATTATGTCAGCACCCTGCTTTGCAGCAGCCTTTGCCTGGACGATGTCCTCGTAGATGTTTCCTGTGGCAACGATTACATAAAGATAAGGTCTCTTACCTTCACCTATGGTGTTAAGGTAGTTTTCTCTCTTCTGTCTGTTGCCTATAATTCTTTCTACCGTGCTTGCTGCGATATCGTTGATCGCTGCCTTTATTGATGCTTCGTCTTTTGCAGGAAGTCTTGTTATATCTACCTCTCCTGCTGCGATCTTCTCAGCGATCTCCTGTGGTGTTGCTTCAAGGTTCAGCATTGCATTTCCAATCCACCATGCTGCTCCTCTTTCAAGTCCCCCGCCCTCCTTTATGTTGTCTACAACAACATTTGGAAGGGGTTTGCCGATCTCATCGACTCCGTCTACTCCAAGAAGTCTTACGACTGTTCTTTCTGTTGCAACTGTTGTATGCTCGTCAATGAATTTTTGAATATCCTCAGCAATGTTGCGAGCTGAGCTTCTTGATGCATCGATTTTACTTTGGTCAAGCTTCAGTTTAGACAAATTATCAACTCCTTTCTTTAAATTCAGTGAATAGTTAAGAAGTAATAGTGAATAGTTATATTTAGCAGCAAGATTCTTCGCTGCCGCTCAGAATGACACCTGGCGACCAATGGTCGCCCCTACGATATCCTTCTTTCCTACATCTTTTCGTTATTCACTATTCACTGTTCACTAATTATTTCTTCCGCTATCTTTAATATTTCTTTCTTAAGTCCCATTATCCTCGCTATATTGATCGCGTCCTTTGGTATTGGTGTGGATTTGTCGACGACTCTCAGGCGATAGTTCATGTATTTGTTGATTATTGCCATACCGTCGCCATACTTTATTTCTTCAGTCAGGTCATCAAGGTTCAATTCTGAAAGTCCGATTACCTGCAGGTGCTGTACCCCCTCCATATCCGCCACGTTGTCATAGTGGGTGGTTATAAGGGATATGGCCGGCTTGTCCTTAAGGTATTTGACTATGGCCTTTGATATTGCATACCCCTCCTCGGGGTTGGTGCCTCTTGCAAGCTCGTCAATAAGGATAAGGCCTTCCTCATCTGCCCTTTCCATAGCTTCGCTCACCACTCTTACCTCTCCGCCAAAGGTTGAAAGTCCGCTGTCTGTGGACTGCATATCACCAATGGATGATTTGATGTAGTTTGAAAGTCCAAGCTCCATGCTCTCTGCAGGTACATACATGCCGTGGTGTGCCATGGCACATAGGAGCCCGGTCATCTTAAGGCTTATGGTCTTTCCTCCCATATTTGCTCCGGTTATGCAGGCGACCCCCTCTCTTAAGTCGACTGACACCGGAGTGAATGAGAGCTTTTTAGACTTCAACAGCTCAGCTATCTTTGGGTGGATACCATTCTCTATGGTTATCCTGAAATCATCGATTATTGTTGGCTTAACTGCGTCCATATCAGCAGCAAGCCTTGCCTTTGCAAGTATAAGATCCAGCTTTCCTATTGCCAACATGTTTCTGAAAAGCTCTCTTCTTCTCTTGCCAACCTCATGAGAGAGACTCTCTCTGATCTTCATTTCCTCTCTTTCCTCCCTATCCCTAAGGATAAGGAGCTCCCTTTCAGCAAGAGTCATCTCCTCGGTAGGCTTTATGACAAACCTTATATTCAGGTAGGTCTCTGATACATAGGTAAGGTATGGGTAGCTTTTAAGTGTTTCCAATAGCTCAGTCCGGTCCTTCGTTATGACCACCGAGCCATCGGGTCTTAGATCAAGGTTCAGGTCCTCCCCAACCTGTTCCTTGAGCCTTTTCTTCATAAGCTTTAGTTCCCTGTCCTTATCCCTTTTCTGCTCTCTCAGGGCTCTCAATTCCTCTGAGTAGGCATCGTATATATAAAAGGTGGATATCTTAGTGTCCTCCGGGTCCAATAGCTTTTCAAGCCTTGGCAGAAGATCTATCCTTGTCTCCGGAAACTGGGGCATTTTATTTTCTTCCATAAGCTCCACGAGCTCTCTAAGGAGAAAAAGGAAGCTCTTTATCTCAAACAGCTCGACGTCTGTAAGTATAAAGCCATCCATCGCTCTCTTGGTGGAAAGCCTGAGGTCCTTCATATGTCCAAAAATATTATTGAATTTTCGCCTCAGCTGGTTATCCCTAATAAACGGGATATGGTTTTGTAGTATGTTCAGCTGATTTTCAAGAAGCTTTTCCTGGCCCCTTGTGTAGGGCTTCATCCTGGATTTGAACATTGCACCGTAGGGCGTAAGCACCTCCAGCTTGTTCATTATGTATTGAAAATCCAGAGCCTCTCTTGTCGTCTGGTCCATAAACATACTATTCACCTCCCAGCATAAGGTCCAAAACCGGTATGTCTTTTATATAACCCCTCATCTTCTTAAGGAACTCGTAGGGCTCAAAGTAATATCCTTGTGGCGAATACGGATTTATGGTGATACCGATAAGCTTGATTGGATGAAGCACCCTGATCCTTACCCCGATCCTTTGGAATCTCAAATATTCCCTTGGGGGTATAAATATCTTTGTACCGTCTGCAACGACTATATCAACATCCTTGTAGGCTCTCGTGGATCTTGTAAGGTCATCCAGTGTGCCTCTGACCAGTGAGCCTGGGATAAGAAGATACCTTGCCTCATCGTCAAGGCTTTCGGCCAGGGTATGTCCTGCTCCAAGTGCCGTCTTAAGGTTTATATCCCTCACCTCACCGTAGCTTGTTACTACTGCCGGCCTGTTGGCTTCAAGAAGTTCCTCCAGCAGGCAGCAGTCCTCCTCATCCACCTGTGGAAGAGAAAGAAGGCTAACTGTGTGAAGTGTTTCCTCTATGACCCGGTTTATGTCTCTTGATATCGCAGCTCCAGTTGAAAGTATTGTCGCATCTGAAATAGTGGGTGCTGCAGATGATTTTCTATCAAGAGCTCCATCTATCACCACGAACTTTGCACCAAGACCGAGCATCTCGTCGCACACCTGCCTTATATCCCTAAGGCTTTGCGGTCCTGCCAGCTGGATATAGCCCGGTGACTTGACCCTCCCTATGATCACGTCACCCAATGGCGTTCTGAAATCTGTTACCTTCAGTATCTCCATTCCGGCATCCCCTAAGGGTAGAAGGCCTGTTGTGGTTGCGACTATGGTGTTCTCCTCGGCAAAAATTCTCGGCTTTTCAGTATCTGTTACAAGGTCCAGGGATTCGCCGTCACGGCCGATGGAGGTCATCCCTATTTGGATGCCCTCCTCCATGGCCTCTGATATAAGCTGGTTAAGGGTCACGGTCTTACCGGAGTTTTTCCTCATGCCAACGATCGATATTATTTTGTGCTCATCTCCGATAAGGTGCAGTAAAGACATGTCGTCTCCCCTATTTATTATAGTTCTTGCTTCTTTCGTGTCTTTCAAGGTAGCTTGGCTCTAAGTTCTTTATTTCAGGACCTTCCATAAGAGCTGCAACTCCTGATGATGTTGACTTCTTCTTGCCTTGGCAAACATCGCACTGGCATTCTTCTTCAAGAGCATTAGGCTCAGTGTAGGTAGTGATTATGCCTTCATAGTTTCTTAGAACGATCTTATTAGGCGACTGAGAAATGATGTACTGAGGCATAACCGGGGTCTTTCCTCCTCCTCCAGGTGCGTCAACTACGAATGTAGGTACTGCATAGCCTGAAGTATGGCCTCTTAGTGCCTCTATGATCTCGATTCCCTTTGATACCTTTGTTCTGAAGTGCTCGATACCCATTGACAGGTCGCATTGATAGATGTAGTAAGGTCTTACCCTTATCTTGACAAGACCGTGTACGAGTGACTTCATTATATGTGGGCAGTCGTTTACTCCCTTAAGAAGAACCGATTGGTTGCCTAGTGGAATACCTGCATCTGCAAGCTTTCTGCATGCTTCGATTGACTCTGGTGTAATTTCCTTAGGATGGTTGAAGTGAGTGTTCAGCCAGATCGGATGGTATTTCTTAAGCATATTTACCAGGTCATCAGTTATTCTTTGCGGCATAACAACAGGAGTTCTTGATCCAAGTCTAATGATCTCAACGTGTGGGATCTCTCTAAGCTTTTTGATGATGTATTCAAGTCTGTCGTCGCTTACAAGCAGACAGTCTCCGCCTGAAAGAAGTACGTCTCTTACCCGTGGAGTGTTCCTGATGTACTCGATGCACTTGTCGATTCTCTCTATTGGAGCACCCATGTCATGCTGTCCAGCAAATCTTCTCCTTGTACAATGCCTGCAATACATTGAGCACTGGTCAGTGATAAGGAAGAGAACTCTGTCAGGATATCTGTGAGTAAGTCCGTCAACCGGTGAATCAGCATCCTCATGCAATGGGTCTTCCATGTCTGATGAGCTTATGTGTGTTTCCATGATAGTTGGAACAGCCTGCATTCTTACCGGACACTTTGGATCGTCTACGTCCATAAGTGATGCATAATAAGGAGTTATTCCAACTCTAAACTTCTTAAGTACCTCGTTTATTGCTTCTTCTTCACCAGGTTGAAGGTTGATTACTTTTTTAAGTGTCTCAACATCTGTGATCCTGTTTCTTACCTGCCATTTCCAGTCGTTCCAGTCCTCTTGAGTTACATCGCTCCACAAAGGGATATCTTTGTAATTTCGCACTTTTATTCCTCCATTCATTTTAATTACTTAGTAGTAAGTGGAACGTAGAAAGTATAAGGCTACTAGCTACTAGCTTAAGATTCTTCGCATTCGCTCAGAATGACAGCTTGTTGTCATCCTGAATGAAATGAAGGATCTTCGGGCGACCAATGGTCGCCCCTACTTCCAACATTCCAACTTTTCCAATTCTTTTTATTGTTCATTGTCTATTGATTATCGTTCATTTACATACGAGATCCCTCGACTGCGCTCGGGATGACAATACATTGTGAATTATGAATTGTGAACTGTGAATTGATTTAAGCGTATAGCTCAGTAAAAATCTTTCTCAGGGTTTCTGATTCTCTCATAAGCTGAAGAGTTATCGCTGCATGGCCCTTAGTGTATCCGTTTCCTACGATCATGTTTACGTCCTTGCCTACTCCCTCTGCTCCAAGGGCTGCCTTGGTGAAGCTTGTAGCCATTGAGAAGAAGTATACAGTTCCGCCGTCCTTAGTCATAAGGATCGAGCTCATCTCTGTGTTTGGAATGTTTACTGTGTTTATTACGATATCAGCCATTTGTCCGTTTGTCACAGCTGCAACCTTCTCCATTACCTCGATAGCATTTGTCGCATCTGCAACTATATACTCGTCTGCAAGGTTTGCTGCCTTCGCTCTTTCGATGGTCTTCTCCCTGCTTCCGATGCAAATTACCTTACCGGTAACTCCTGCTCTTTTCTTTGCTTCGTATAGACAAAGCATCCCTGATTTGCCAGTTCCACCAAGAACTACTACTGTATCTCCAGGCTTAACAAGCTTTGCAGTCTGTGCCGGGGCTCCTGCTACGTCGAGAACTGAAAGCGCAAGTGTCTCGGGCATATCGTCTGGAAGTACAGCATATATCCCTGATTCGAAAAGTATAGCCTTACCCTTGATGTCCACTTGGTCGATATCCTTTCTGACTTCAAGGAACTCGTCTATCCTAAGCGGCGTAAGGGAAAGTGATACCAATGTTGCGATCTTGTCTCCTACCTTAAGGTCAGTTTTGCCTTCCAGTGCAGGTCCTATCTTCTCAACGATTCCGATAAGCATTCCGCCTGATCCTGTTACAGGGTTTTGATGCTTTCCTCGCTCTGCTACGATCCCTGTCATGATCTTTTTGATCTCTTCTATGTCTCCTCCTGCCTGCTCCTTGATTTGAGTGAAGCTTGCTGAGTCTACGTTAAGCGTCTTAACGTCGATAAGTATTTCGTTGTCGTAGATCTCCATGTCGTTGTCGATTTTAAGTGCCGGTTGTGGAAGAACACCCTTTGGCTCGATTACCCTGTGTGTTCCGTATGGATTTCCTATTCTCATAATACTCCTCCTTCTGGTTTAAAAGCTTTTCCTTGCTATTAGCTTTCCTGCTATGCATATAATATTAATGCAAATATCATGCCAATAAAAAGATTGTTAAAAAAATGGCTTATATGGCCATTTCCTTGACCACACAAAGGGAAAAGGTATTCCCTGTGCCGATTATTCGGCGTTTAGTTCAAGCAAAAGCCTGAGATATGAATACCTCAGGCTATACTATGCTGTACTTTTGCAGCTTGTATTGAAGGGTTTGCCTAGGAATCTGAAGAAGTTCTGCAGCGTGGGTGATGTTTCCATCGGTCTGCTTCATTGCCTCCTGCACCAATGATTTCTCCGTTTCCTCCAAAACCTGGTTAAGTGCAAGGTTTATTCTGCGCTTTTCCTTCCTGCCCTTGGCCTTTCGGACCTTTGGCGGCAGATGCTCAAGATCGATAACATCTACATCGTAGATGCTCATTATTCCCTCGATAAGGTGCTCCAGCTCCCTTACGTTCCCTTCCCATGGATAGTCCAGGAATTGATTTAGTGCTCTTCTTGATATCCCCTTAGTGTTCTTTCCCATCTTCATGTTGAACTTTTCGATGAAGTGGTTAGTAAGTACCTCGATGTCGTCCTTCCTTTCCTTTAAGGGAGGGATCTCAAAGCTTATTACGTTTAGGCGATAGTAAAGGTCTTTTCTTAGCTGTTTCTTCTCAATGGCTTCCTCCGGAGAAACGTTGGTTGCAGCTATTACCCTTACATCGACGTTCTTGATCTTCGTGCCTCCGACTCGCCTTATATTACCGTCCTGAAGGACGCGGAGAAGCTTTGATTGAAGCTCCAGAGGCATCGAGTTTATCTCATCTAGGAACAAGGTGCCTCCATCTGCCAGCTCGAATAGTCCGGGCCTGTCCTCGGCTCCTGTGAATCCCCCCTTTGTGGTACCAAATAGTATGCCCTCTAAAAGGTTTGATGGAAGGGCGGCACAGTTTTGGGTTATGAAGGGATTGTGTCTTCTCTTGCTTCCGTTGTGGATCGAATGGACGAAAAGCTCCTTGCCTGTTCCGGTATCTCCCGACACAAGCACAGGTACATCTCCCTCGGCAGCCCTCTTTGCAAGTACCTTGAGGCTCCTTATCTCCTCGCTTTCACCGACTATGTCATAGAACGTGAACCTGGCTGATTCCCTCGCCTGGTCCGATTTTTTGTTTCCTGAATACAACTGGTTTTGCAGATCCACGATCTTTTCCGAAAGCTCCCTTACCTGAGTGATGTCCTTTGATATCTCAATGGCTCCCAGTATCTTCCCTTTGCTTTTTATTGGTATTGAGGAGTTTATCGTAGTGATCTTTTCCCCCTTGTAGTTCAGGAAGGTCTGCTCCTTCTTTAGTATGGGAACACCGGTCCTTATGGCGGTCAGCATTGTGCTGGTCTCCTCATCAAGAGACGGATATATCTCAAGCAGATGCTGTCCCACTGCCTTTGCAGGGTCAACTCCGTCTATCCTCTTGGCAAAGTTGTTGTAATAGACGATCTTTCCCGCAGCATCGATTATATGTATCCCCTCATCCAGATAATCCATGATTTCAGTCATGTTTTCCTTGAAAAAAAGCTCCTTCATAATGACCTCCAGTTCATAAAACTACCAGCGCTTGATTTTCGGCACTTGTCGCTTAAAATTCGGCGGAATTATCTCCGCCTTTATGCCTTCATTATACCCCAGACTTGTCTATATTTCAATACGAAAAAGGCTGCGAGTGATCGCAGCCTTTGGTCTTACTTCATCAATTCTGTAACTGTATCAAGGAGTATTTGCGGAAGCACTCCGAAGGAGTAGCCCATCTCAACTCTTTCGGTAAACTTGTGGGCATCCTTGCCGAATGGCCCTATGTTTACTACAGGAAGGTTCAGTTCCTGCATTTCCTTAAGCGGCAAATTGTACTTGACTCCGAATCCAGGCATGTTCTCTTTAAGGGATTCTACTGCCTTTTCTTCTCTTGGAGCTGCTGCATAGCTAAGGTCTGAGATGTATGGATAGAATTTCTTGTTTACTATATGGTATTCATCTCCTGCGTTTGCTATTGCCTTATCTACTGCTGCTACAAGCTTTTTCTCTCTTTCGCTTTCTCCTTTTACGTAGATGTGTGGATAGTATGGAGGTGAGAAGTAGCTTATTACTACAGGGTCTTTGTCTGACCACATGTTGTGTACCATTTCTACTGTCTTCATTGCGAATATCCTGTCGTCTACTGTTGGGTCTTTTAACAGCTCTTTTGAAAGGGCTTCTATTCTTTCGTCTACCTCTGCTCCTCTTTCTGCCTTTACTTTCTCAAGGAGCTCGTTGTAGGACATTACTCTTGCCTTCCATGGCAGTGGCTCGAATGGATAGCTGCTTGCTTCTGTGTATTTTTTGTATTGTGCGTTAAGGTCGTCTATTGTTATCTGGAATGCTTTTGTTGCTCCCTTTATCATCTTTTCCATTACCTGGTCGGGTGTGGAGTTGTGGGTTGCGTAGTTGAAGTATACAAGGGAGTTTCTTGCGATCTGTACTGAGTATTCTGTCTTAAGGTCTTGTTGTCTTAGGGTTATTGGAGGAAGTGCTACTTCTCCGTCTGCTATGTCGCAGTATTCCATGTTTAGGTTGAATTCTCTTGTTATTTCTGATGCTATCTGGTTGGGGTCTAGTCCTTTGTATGGTTCGCCTACATGGGTCTCTTTCCCTGTTATATAGAAGCTTGGCATTAGCTTGCCTACTGTTCCTACGTAGATGTATCTTGTTTCGTCTCCTACGTATTTTGGTGCTGAGTAGTCTGTGTCTACTACTGCCAGGTAGTCATAGCCTTTTTCTTCTCTAAGCTTTATTAGCTCTGGCACTACTGAAAGCATTCCTGCTGAGTTGCCTTCTTCGTCGCATACTGCTGCGAAGATGAGGTTTCCTTCAAGCTCGTCTACCTTAGTGGAGAACTCCTCCATCATTACCATGAGTGCTGCTACTCCGAATTTCATGTCGAAGATTCCTCTTCCAAATAGGTAATTCCCGGATTCAAGGTCGACCTTGGCTTCTTCTGAGAGAGTTACCTTTCTAAGCATGTCGTTTAATTCAAGTGGCTTTGTAGCGTATTCCTTCATGTCGCCGTAGTCGCTTATTCCTACTGTGTCTGTGTGACCGATGAATACCAGCGTCTTTTTGTCATTGCCCTTTTTGCCTTCGATGGTAGCGAGGACTGATTTTCTTCCCACTGGGTCGTCGATGGTGTTTACGAACTTTACGTTTTCCGGGTTGTTCTTAAAGTAATCCATTTCCATGAATTTCTTGAATACAAAGTCTGACACATTGTTTTCATCAGTGGTTCCGACCACGCTTAGGATGCTTGTCAGCTCGACTGCCAGATCCTTGATTTTTGCTGCCATGTCCATACCTCTCTCCTCCTTAGTGTATTATGCTTCCCAATATATCATATTGACTAATTATTGACAATCCCTATATTGTGCCGGTTTCAAACGCAAAGGGCACCTGGGCCTTCATTTTCTCGTATGCAAAATGGAGCTTTTCATGATCCTCAAATATACCGAACACGCTGGCTCCACTTCCGCTCATAAGGGCTCCCAGGGCTCCGTTTGACATCATAAATTCCTTTATCTGACCTATTACAGGATTTTCAGAAATTATTGCATCCTCCATCACATTTGAGAGGTTTCTAGCTATGCAATGAAGTTCTCCATTCTCAATGCAGGATGTAAGTTTATCCATATCGATCCTTTTATCTGTAAGCTTAAGTCTCTTGTAGGCATAGGGTGTTGATATCTGGATGCCGGGGTTTGCAATTAACATAGGCACACCCGTTAACGGCTTAAGGGGCGTCAGTTTTTCGCCGATCCCTTCAGCAAGGGCAGTTCCTCCCATTATGCAAAACGGAAGGTCAGCTCCGATCTTAAGACCTATATCCATCATCTCCTGCATCGTGAGCCTTAAGTCCCACATTTCATTAAGTGCCCTTATCACAGCTGCGCCGTTTGTGCTGCCTCCAGCGAGACCTGCAGCTACGGGTATCCTCTTTTCTATCCTTATCTTTAGTCCGACTTTTGTACCCGTAAGCTTTGATATCTCCTCCCAAGCCCTGTAGGCAAGGTTGGTTCTGTCCAGAGGTACAAGGTTATTATCGCAGCTTATAGATACCCCTTCCTTTTCCTCGCTAATAAGAAGCTGGTCGGACAGATCTATCTGCTGCATTATGGTCTTTATTTCGTGGTATCCGTCTTCTCTTTTATAAAGAACATCCAGGGCAAGGTTTACCTTTCCATAGGCTGTAATTTCTGTTTTCAAATGAATCTCTCCCAAATAAGGCCTTGTTATATTCAACAAGGCTAATTATACCATAATTAGTGTTCTGTCCAAATGTTTTTACATAACAAAACCTGCCCATAAGGCAGGTTCAAGTTATGATATCTTTATTAGTCTGTCGGTCTCGTCGCAGATTGTCACCTCGACGGTAGATGTAAGTACATCAGAGTAGGTGTAGGAAACCATCCTTGTGCTGTCGTACTGATTACAAATCCTTACTACAAAAAGGTTGGGATAAGCAGATTCAAGTACTCCCTCTTTCACTGTTGTCTTCTTTCTACCTCTGTTGGCTCTAAGAATTACTTTTTTGCCTATGCATCCCTCTAAGTCTTTCCTGATCTGAGCAACACTATTCATACTTGCCGAGAACCACCTTCCATTTTTTTCTCCCAAACTCTGGGGACAGAAGGAGTGTGTTAGGGACACTCATCATGGTATGATTGTAGCACAAAAACAGGGTCCTGTCAAGCAAACGAATTATTATACTATTATACCCTTGTAATGTCAATTACTCATCAAATATTTTATTTTAAGAAAAATTAATAGATTATTTTTAGAAAAAAAGTTGTTTGTTACTGGCTTTTAGTTGCTAGCTTATTGAGATCCCTCCACGTTGGTCGGGATGACAATACAGGCACAAAGGGGAACCAATTCATAATTCACAGAGCACAATTCACAATTTAATTGTCTCCCTGTCATCCCGAATGTAATGAAATATCTTTATTAGATTCTTCGGCAAGCCTCAGAATGACGGGATGTAGTCATCCTGAATGTAATGAAGGATCTTTTTTCGGGCAGACAGGGACGTCTGCCCCTACTACTAACGCTTATCGCATAACGCATATCGCTTAACTACAGGCTCAAAAGCATGGAAGCTATCCCGAAATAAACCATCAGTGCAACTGCATCAACGACCGTTGTGATCAGCGGGGCTGCCATTATGGCAGGGTCCATTTTTAATTTCTTTGCCGCAATAGGAGCAATGCTTCCCACCATTTTGGCAATCACTACTGTGACTACGAGAGTCAGCGAAACTGTAAGCGATATTCTGAAA
>DAIPJA010000252.1:0-2259 GCA_036770525.1 Gudongella sp.
CCAAAGAAAAAGAGTCCGGAAAAGACAACCGTTCCTGTTTTTCGCCAATTGCGCATTGCCATTTCCCGCTCCAAAAAACAGGAAACAGTTCGCACCTTTTCCGGTTTGCCCTCGCACCGCTATAATTAGATTGCTACTATTTTGATATGTATTTGTTTGGCCATGAGATTGTTGATAACTTGTGAAAAGAAGGGGGATGCCTTCCCCTCCCATAATCCTCAGGTCATGTAACTTGAGGTATGCAATTAAATGATAGAATAAAGGTAGTCTTTAAAGATTACAGTCCCAACCAAATTTTACTTCTTCCGCCATCACTGGAAGAGATGATCGACCCGAACCATCCGGTTAGAGTTGTAAATCAAGTCATTGATAGTCTTGATTTAGATTTATTAATAAAAAAATATAAGGGTGGAGGATGTTCAAGTTATCATCCCAGATTGCTTCTTAAGCTTCTGGTATATGGTTACCTATCTAACCAATACTCCAGCAGGAAAATCGAACAGGCAGCAAAACAAAATATACATTTTATGTGGCTCAGCGCAATGAGCTATCCGGATCACAACACAATTAATCGCTTTCGCAGTGACAGGCTTAAAGGAGTATTAAGAGAGGTATTCAGTCAAGTTGTATTACTTCTGGTTGAGAAAGGAATAATAACATTGAAGGAAGCTTATCTTGATGGTACCAAGATCGAAGCCAATGCCAACCGCTACACTTTTGTATGGGGGCGCAGCATAAGCAAGAGTAAGGAGAGGATAAAGAAGCAACTGGATGAATTATGGAGCTATGCAGAATCTGTAGCAAGGGAAGAGCTCGAAAATAATGAACCTGAAAGCTTTGAGAAAATTGATCAGGAATCAGTTCGGAGAACTATTGAAAGTATAGATAGAGCCCTGAAAGGAAAACAGGTAGATAAGAAAGTAAAACAGAAGCTTAACTATGCCCGCAAGAACTGGCCTGAAAATCTCAAGAAGTATGAACAGCAGGAAAAAACACTGGGTAATCGTAACAGTTACTCAAAGACCGATCCTGATGCTACCTTCATGAGAATGAAAGAGGATCACATGCTCAATGGTCAGTTAAAACCCGGGTATAACTGGCAGATAAGTACTGAAAATCAGTATATTTTAGGATATACCATCCATCAAACTACCAATGACACTACCACACTTCAAGCCCACATGAGATGTTTAAAGGAGAGTTTGGGTAAGATGCCTGACACTCTTGTAGCTGATGCCGGTTATGGATCTGAAGAAAACTATGAGTACCTGGAAAACAATGATGTAGAGGCTTTCGTAAAATACCAGTACTTCCATAAAGAACAGAGTAAAAAGTGGAGAGAAGATCCATACAGAACTGAGAATTTACCGTATGATGAGAGTGATGACACGTATACCTGCCCAATGGGTCAGAAAATGAACTTTATCGGAGAAAAAATCAGAACATCCGATAACGGGTTCAGGCAGGTCAAACGCTTATACCAGGCACAAGACTGCAATGGATGTCCGGTAAGAGAAGCATGTAATAAAAGTAAAGGCAACAGGAGAATAGAAATAAATCCAAGATTAAATCATTATAAATCAATTATACGGGAACGGTTAACGAGCGAAAGAGGTAGAAAATATCGAAGTCAGCGTCCGGTTGATGTTGAAGCTGTCTTTGGAATCATAAAAGGAAATCGCAACTATAGGAAATTTTTGCTCAGAGGTCTTGAAAAAGTCGAAATAGAGGTTGGATTATTGGCGATATCACACAACTTGAGTAAAATAGCTGCAAGGAATTAGTAGAAATCCTTGTTTATGCTTGGAATCCGATCAGAATCTCCCCCAAAAAATAATGAATTAAAAATCTTCCGAAAAACTCAAATAAAAAAGCCGTCTCAATTATCTTATGAGACGGCCTCTTTTTATTTTATGGATTATTATGTTTACATAATCCAGTCTGAGGTATCCGGGATCTTTTACAAAGGGTATACAACCAATCCCGAATTACGACTACTGGAACATAACAGTGATCAGAGCCGGTATACTGCCGGAAAAGGTCCCTGGAAGATTGTCTATCTGGAAAAGATGATGGATAAGCGTTCTGCGCTTGTAAGTGGCCGGACAGGGCAGAGCAGAAAGTATCATGGTATGATACTTCGATCAACGGACCTGATCCACTATTAAATGATCATCATAAAACACATCTGTTGAAAGATTTCCTGAAGGAGTGGCAGTAATGTCAACTCCTTCCTATTAACTACTTTTATCCTTTAGG
>DAIPJA010000045.1:0-11944 GCA_036770525.1 Gudongella sp.
ACAAACGGCAAGACAACTACGACTATTTTAGCCGGAGAGGTGTTTTCTAACGCTGGATTTCGAACAAAGGTAGCAGGCAATGTAGGGGTAGGAATACTTCAGACTATGGAATATTCAGAAGAAGGAGATGTCTTCATCGTAGAGGCAAGCAGCTTTCAGCTTGAAAATACAGAGAACTTCAAGCCAAAGGCAGCTGTAATAACAAACATCACACCAGATCATCTTGATTGGCATGGAAGCCTTGAGAAATACATAAAAGCCAAATATAAGGTTTTTGCAAATCAGAATACAGAGGATTATCTCGTACTGAACTATGAGGACCCGGTATTAAGAAGTCTCGAGGGGAATATTGTGCCAAAATCTATCTGGTTCAGCTCCAAGAGGATCCTGGACTCAGGAATATTCATTGAAGATGGATGGATAAAAGCAAGAATATGGGATGTAGAGAAAAACATAATTCCGTTGTCCGAAGTTGGGATACCTGGTATCCATAATGTTGAGAATATAATGGCTGTTATAGGATTGTCGCTTTGTATTGGTGTAGATGCTTCCATTATTAGAAAAGCTGTAAAGGATTTCAAGGGCGTTTCCCACAGGATCGAGCTAATTGGGACAATAAACGGTGTAAGGTACTACAACGACTCAAAAGGTACAAACCCTGATTCAAGCATTAAAGCCCTGAATGCTCTTGATGCACCTGTTATACTCATTGCAGGTGGTTATGACAAGGGGTCTGACTTCGAGGAGCTTCTCAAGGTTTTTTCCCCGAAGGGCAAGGCACTGATATTGATAGGTGCAACATCTAAAAAAATCGGTGCTATGGCGAATAGTATTGGTATTGATCATATAGAGTACGCAGAGGATATGAAGGCAGCAGTAAGCATGGCACATCAGCTGTCAGAGGAAGGGGACAATGTGCTTCTTTCACCTGCTTGCGCCAGCTGGGATATGTATAAAAACTACGAGGAACGGGGAGACCATTTCAGAGAGCTGGTAAGGGAACTGATGGAGTGATAATATGGCAAGGAAGAGCAGAAAGAAATCCGTAGACTTTTACATATTAATAGCAGTTGTAGCCCTGGTTTTTATCGGAATAATCATGGTCTACAGTTCAAGCTGGCCAGAAGGAACCGTCAGATATGGTGATGGATTTCATTATGCAAAGAGACATCTTATGTGGGCAGTGGTAGGTATATGTGGTATGCTTGTTATGATGAACCTGGACTACAAGATCTGGAAAAAATATTCGGTGCATATCTATATCCTTGCAGTAATTTTAGGGCTCCTTATCTTTACTCCCCTTGGTCTTGAGTTAAAGGGAGGAAGGCGCTGGATAGATATCGGGTTTACAACACTAATGCCATCAGATGCAATAAAGCTTGGAAGCATAATTTTCTTTGCAGCATTTTTGGATAGGAAAAAGGACAAGGTTTCAAGCTTTGTTCATGGATTCATACCTGCAGTTGGAATCATAGGATTCACAGCAGCCCTGATTTATTTTCAAAAGGATCTAAGCACTACCATTACCCTGCTTGGTACACTCTTCGGCATGTTCTTTGTAGCTGGGATGCACCTCTCAGTTATAGCAATAACAGGTGCAGGAGCATATTTTTTCTGGCAGTACGCCATCAACTCCGAGGGGAATGAATATAGACTCAGAAGAATCCTTGCGTTCCGTGATCCCTTCGCAGATAAGCTGGGAGATGGATGGCAAACAGTCCAGTCTCTTTATGCCCTTGGCTCAGGTGGGCTTCTGGGAGTGGGACTTGGACAAAGCAGGCAAAAATTCTTTTATATCCCAGAATCCTACAACGATTTTATTTTTTCAATAATTGGAGAGGAAATTGGACTAATCGGCACCATTTTTGTTCTTTCTCTCTATGGATTAATTGTATGGAGAGGAGTTCTGACAGCAATGAACGCAAAGGATACCTTCGGATGCTATCTTGCGACAGGCATTACGGCGTTGCTGGCGATCCAAAGCTTCATAAATATTGGAGTAGTAACCTCAAGCATTCCTGCAACGGGCATAACCTTACCCCTTATTAGCTTTGGCGGGACCTCGCTTGTGACATATCTCGCCGGAATGGGGATACTATTGAACATTTCAAGATACACAAATAAGGATGGGAGAAAAACGGATGAAGTTGATAATTAGCGGTGGCGGTACTGGAGGGCACATCTACCCTGCATTGGCTATAGCCGAGGAGATTAGTAGAAAAGTTCCTGATATAGAGATCCTATACATAGGAACAACTGGAAGCATGGAGGAAGAGCTTTCTAGAAAAGCAGGGTTGAGGTTTAAGCCCATTAGAGTCAAAGGCATGCCCAGAAAGCTTGATAAGAGGTCCCTGATAGCAGCATGGAATTTGATCCTGGGAATTCTTGACTCAAAAAAAGTGATAAATGAAGAAAGACCTGATATGGTCATAGGAACCGGTGGCTATGTATCTGGACCGATCTCATTTGTTGCGGGATTATCGAAAATCCCTTTATTGATTCATGAGCAAAACGCATTTCCCGGCATCACCAATAAGCTGCTTTCGAGGCTGGCTGACAAAGTTCTACTGACCTATCCAGAATCTGCAAAATATTTCAGGCACCCGGAAAGGACTGTTGTTACAGGAAATCCCATCAGGAAGGATATAACCGGAGTAGATAAAGTTGAGGCAAAAAAAACCCTCGGTATCGAAGATTCAAAGCCATTCATTCTTTCATTTGGCGGAAGTGGAGGACAGCGTAGTCTGAATGAAGCTATATTGGAAATACTGACCAGCAGGCTGTTGTCAGATGACATCCAGTTATTGCATGTTACCGGAAACAGACATCATGAAGGGTTTATAGCTAAGCTGAAAGATGCAGGTTTCAATAACGACGGGAATATAAGAATAGAGCCGTATTTTCATCAGATGCCTCTGGCTCTGAATGCAGCCGATATAGTAATTACAAGCGGGGGAGCAATAACCCTTGCTGAAGTATCTGCAGTTGGAGCACCATCAATTCTAATACCTAAGGCATATACAGCTGAAAATCACCAGGAATATAATGCAAGAGCATTTGAGAGCTCAGGAGCATCCATAATGATACTTGAAAAGGATCTTAATGGAAAGATGCTTGCAGAAAAACTGATGCTGATCCTAAGAGACAGGGAAATGCTTGAGAGTATGTCGATTTGCTCCAAGTCACTAGGCAAACCTGATGCATCAGAAAAAATTGTACGGGAGATCCTTGAATTTCTAAATATATGATCGGGTGGTATTGTTGAAAAAGGAAACCAGAGTACAAAAAAAACAAAGAAGAAGAATGTTCATGCTCAGGCTGTTTTTTATTTTTCTCATAGTAACAGCCATGGCTATATTTGCCATAAGATCCAGCTTTTTCAAGGTAGATGAAATAGTAGCCTCAGAGGGTAATTCGGTATCGGAAGAAGAGATCCTTGAGGCTGCAGGTATTTCAAAAGAAGACAACATTCTTATTATCAGAAAGAAAGCTATCGTCGAAAGACTTGAATCAATACCATATGTAAAATCCGCAAGCATAAAAAAGAAGCTGCCGGACACTGTCGAGATTGAAATAATTGAGAGAAAACCCTATCTCCAGTTTGAAAATGGCTACAGCTTCGCTGTAATAGACACAGAAGGAGTGCTGTTGGAGAATAGTATTCTGAAGCTAAAGGATATTGGATTAGTAAAGGGAATCAGCTGGGAATATATACCTGATGGAGGATCAATCATCGATAAGACTCAGGGGGCATCTATTCTTGATTTATTAAACGACCAGAATATAACATCAGTGGTAGGAAAAATCGAAGTAATCGATCTTGGCGATTCTAGTAATATTAAATTTAATTTATTTAATGGTATCGCAGTTGAATTTGGACCAATGAATAATGTAAAATATAAACTAAAGGTACTGGGGGAAATCCTGGCAGATGTCGAAAAGAAAAATATACCTACCAAGATGATCCTTATGAACAAGGGTGAGCATCCAATATTGGTTAGGGACGACATATAGACTGCAAAACCATTCCTGATTCAGAGTTGATAGTATTGTAATATATTCAGCAAGGAGGATAAAATGAAAAACAAGAAGGAGATAGCAGCCCTCATTTTTGTTTCCCTTCTGCTCGGACTAATTTTATCCATCCAGTTCAAAACAATAAATAAATCCATTGGGGGAGGTGCATTGCCCACTCAGAGAGCGCAAGAACTTGCCAACGACCTGAGAAAGGCTCAGGCTGAAAAAGAATCCCAATTAAGGCTGATACAGGAACTGGAAGGCAAGATCGAGCAATATGAAAAGGGCGGCATCGAGGATGACATATACGCAGAAAACCTATACAAGGACGCAATGAAATACAGAATGCTGGCCGGGTATTCAGACATGTCAGGACCAGGTGTCGTACTTGAGATAAATGATCCCCCTGTTGATATCCAGTATGGCGAGGGCTTTAGCATAGTGGATGAGCTTGACCTGATACTTCAGGTTATAAGCGTTT
Organism: Gudongella sp.; assembly: GCA_036770525.1. Taxonomy (GTDB): domain Bacteria; phylum Bacillota; class Clostridia; order Tissierellales; family Tissierellaceae; genus Gudongella. Next base: position 4,499 of record DAIPJA010000045.1, read on the forward strand.
TGAATGCTGCTGATGCCGAGGCAATCAGTATTAATGACCAGAGATACACTGCCTTTACAGAGATAGTGAGAGCAGGTAATCATATTGAAATAAACGGTGTTTCGACCAGCTCCCCTATTGTGATAAAAGCTATAGGCAATGCGGACACGCTTGAATCTGCACTAAGCATTAAATGGGGAATAGTGTGGCAGCTTCGGAACTACGATTATATAGTAAATCTTACTCAGGACAAAAACGTAGTAATACCAAAATATCGAAGAGTGAAGGAATTCATTTACGCTAGTCCAGTTGAAGAGAAGCTTCAATAGGGAGGGGATGGCTATGAGGATAAGCAGTCCAAAGCTGACCCTTGGAATATTCAGTATCATCGTCGGTATACTAATAGCGTCTCAGATGAAGCTGAATGTAGACCAAATAACTCCTGTGACGATACAGTCCATAATTGCAGCAAGAAACGAGCTGAACTCTGTTAGAAATGAAATAGTTGACCTTGAGAAAACAATAGCTGCCAAGGAAGAAGAGCTTAGACATCTTGAAAGCATAGGAGAAGGGGAAGCAAATTTAGTTGACATCCTGAAGGACGACGTTTACAAGAACAAGGTGGCTGCAGGCTATACAAGCCTTAAAGGTCCCGGGATACAAATAGTGATGTTTGATAATATGAATCTGGAGGAGTTGTCCTTTAGCTTCAATGATGATATTATTCATGATGTGGACATACTAAATATTATAAATGACCTCAAGGTTGCTGGTGCTGAAGCGATCAGCATAAATGACCAGAGGGTGATGTCATATTCAGAGATAAAATGCGGGGGCCCAATAATAAGGATCAATGGAAAGAGTATTGGTACACCCTTTATAATCAAAGCAATAGGAGACCCGCAGCTTCTAATGGCTGCAGTCAACGCTCCGGGAACCTATGGAGACACCCTGAGGACTGTTTTTGGGATCGGACTTCAGCCCTACGCTGAGGATGAGATAAGGATTCCGGCATACCAAGGTGACTTTGCATATAGCTACGCAGGATTATTGGAAGAGGGTGAATAGATGTTTTATGCATTGATCGGGATTTTAATCGGTGCAGTAATAGGTTTTCTACTGCCGTATACCTATAATACGGCCTACACCCTTTATATTTCAGTTGCTATACTGGCTTGTCTCGATTCAGTATTCGGAGGGATCAGAGCAAACCTTGAAGGTAAATTCAACACCAGGATATTTATTTCCGGCTTCTTCGGGAATGCCATACTGGCTGCATTTCTGGCCTATATAGGCGACAGGCTTGGCTTCCCGTTATACTACGCAGCTATATTCACCTTCGGCAGCAGACTGTTTGATAATTTCGCGAAAATAAGGAGAGTATGGTTAATAAAGGACAAGCCAAATAACATTGAAGAGCAGCACCACTAGAATGGAGGAATGGGAATGTTTGATTTTGACGTTGATGTTGACCAATTTGCAAAAATTAAAGTCTTTGGAGTAGGTGGCGGTGGAAACAATGCCGTAAACAGAATGATCGAATGTGGCGTAAGAGGAATCGAGTTCATTGCTCTCAACACAGACAAGCAAGCGTTGTATTCCTCAAGAGCAGAGCAAAAAGTCCAGCTTGGAGAAAAAATAACCAAGGGCCTTGGGGCAGGAGCAAATCCGGATATCGGTGCAAGGGCTGCTGAGGAGAATAGAAACGAGATCCTTGAGACACTTAAGGGTGCCGACATGGTTTTTATAACAGCAGGAATGGGTGGCGGAACAGGAACAGGTGCTGCTCCAATAGTCGCGGAAATTGCAAAGGAGCTTGGAATACTTACAGTAGGTATCGTTACGAAACCTTTTACATTTGAGGGAAGAAAAAGACAGCAGCATGCTGAAAAGGGTATCGAAGACCTTAAATCAAGGGTAGATACTCTAGTTACCATACCCAATGACAGACTTCTTCAAATATCAGACAAGAAAACTACAATGGCGGATGCCTTCATGATGGCTGATGAGGTATTGAAGCAGGGCATACAGGGGATATCCGACCTTATATCTGTCCCAAACCTTATCAATCTCGACTTTGCAGATGTAAAGACGATCATGTTTGATAAAGGCATAGCGCATATGGGAATAGGAATAGCTTCAGGAGACAACAGGGCGGTTGATGCTGCAAAACAAGCAATAACAAGCCCATTGCTTGAAACCTCCATAGAGGGTGCAAAGTCAGTTCTTTTAAATATAACTGGCGGAAGAGACCTCGGGATATTCGAGGTAAACGAAGCTGCTGATATAATCAGACAATCAGTAGATCCAGAAGCAAACATAATATTTGGTGCTGGAATCGATGAATCAATGTCTGATGAGATCAAGATAACTGTGATTGCAACAGGGTTTGAAGACAGCCCGATCAAGAATAGATCGACTATGAACCAAAAGACCGGAATATTTGGTGCAAAGAAGGATTCTGAGCCAGAGGAACAAAAGAGAAGAGAGGTTCCTGTTGAGGATCTCGATATCCCAATATTCCTTAGAAAAAGAGACAAAAGATAATTTACAGGGAACGTATCCTTCAGGGTACGTTCATTTTGTAATGGGGAGGGATTGACATGAAATGTCCTTACTGTGAGTTTCCCGAATCAAAGGTAGTTGACTCAAGGCCCACCGATGAGGGACAGGCCATCAGAAGAAGAAGGGAATGTATGGGTTGCGGAAAAAGATTTACAACCTATGAAAAAATTGAGGAGCTTCCAATAATCGTAGTAAAGAAGGATGGAAACAGACAGACCTACGACAGAAACAAGCTTATGAATGGAATTATCAAGGCTTGTGAGAAAAGACCCGTGTCCATGTCCACGATCGAGAGAATAGTGGATGACATAGAGAAAAACTTGTTCAACTCCCTTGAAAATGAGGTAACCTCTGTTGAAATTGGAGAAATGGTGATGAATAAGCTTAAGGATGTGGATGAAGTAGCCTATGTAAGATTTGCTTCGGTCTACAGACAGTTCAAGGATGTCAACTCCTTCATGGAGGAGTTGAAAAAAATACTTGATGAAAGCAAATAGAGGAGATTTATAATGAAGAAAACAGACCTGAATGAGTTACTGGTGCAAAATATTTTGCGGCATGGGAATATTGGGGTCCATGTTATAGATAAGGAAAGAAAAACCGTTGTCTACAATGAAGCGATGGCTGAGCTTGAAGGACTGGAGATTTTTCAGGTCCTGGACAGGGATATTTTGGACATTTTCCCCAGCCTAAACGAATATACTTCTACCCTGATCAAGGTTATGAACTCAGGAGAACCTATAATAAACAGCACACAGACATATTTTAACTATCGGGGTCATTCTATCACCACGATCAGCTCTACTCTTCCTTTGATATCTGATGGCTATGTAATTGGTGCAATGGAGATCGCTCAGGATGTAACAAATCTTAGAAAGCTGTCAGATCAGCTTTTAGAGCTGCAGCAGGAGCTGAAGCAAACGAAGCAGGAGACGAAAAGAACGCCTCAAATAAGAAAGTATAATTTTACAAGTATAATTGGGAACAACAGAAGCCTTTCAATAGCCAAGGAAATAGCTGAGAGAGCCAGCGAGACCCCCTCAAGTGTACTTATCTTTGGAGAGACAGGCACAGGCAAGGAAATGTTCGCCCAAAGCATCCACAATCATGGAGTACGTAAGGGCAACACCTTCATAGCTCAAAACTGTGCTGCAATCCCTGACTCGCTCCTTGAAGGTATACTCTTTGGAACAGAGAAGGGGGGATTTACCGGAGCGATTGAAAGAGAGGGAATTTTTGAACAGGCAAATGGTGGGACCCTTTTGCTGGATGAGATAAACTCCATGAGTCTTCCACTCCAGGCAAAGCTTTTGCGGGTACTTCAGGAGGGTTATATAAGAAGGATAGGCGGACTTAGGGACATCCCTGTGGATGTGAGAATAATTGCTACAACAAATGAGGATCCGAAGGTTAGTCTTGAGAACGGAACCCTCAGACGAGATCTTTACTACAGACTTAGTGTAATCAATATACATATACCCCCTCTCAGGGACAGACTGGATGACCTTGAGCTTCTAATAAAGTTCTTCATACAGAAATACAATGAGCTGTTAAATAAAAGCATAGACAAGGTCTCGGAGGAAGTACTGGAGGACTTTAGAAACTACAGCTGGCCGGGGAACATCCGGGAGCTGGAAAACTTTATCGAGGGTGCCATGAATATGGTTTCCTCAAGGGATAAGGTCCTTAACAGAGAAAATTTTATTACATCCAGTTTCATACCAAAGGGAAAGCCAATGACGGCAAATCTGTCAGGGAGACTTCCGGAGGAAACCTTGCCTGAAATACTAGAGGATGTTGAAAGATCAATAATTCAGGAAATAATGAAACGATACGACCATAATATTTCAAACACAGCCAGACACCTTGGAATAAAGCGGCAAACTCTACAATACAAGCTCAGGAAAGATTAAACGCAAAATATTATGCATTAAAACGCAAAAATATTTGCGTTTTTTATTTTGTTTACAACAAATTAATGGGGTCTTATTGTTAAAAATATGCTTAAATGTTGGAATTACATGTTGACCGATAGTTGGCACGAGACTTGCATAAATATATACCGTTGGAAGTTGTAAATACTTATGGAGGTGTCTTATGAGAAAAGAAAATGTAAAGGTAATAATTTGGGGACTAGGAGCAATGGGAAGCGGAATGGCTGACATGCTGCTTAAGAAAAAGGGTGTTGAAATAGTAGGAGTTGTTGGAAGAGGCTCAAAGGTTGGCAAGAGCATGTACGATTTCATCAAAACCGAAAGAGGAGACAGACCTGATGTAATAATTGGAACTCCCGAAGACGTTATCAAGGAAGGCGCAGCAGACGTTGTTCTTGCAGCAACTGACTCCTTTACAAAGACAGCTTTTGAGAGACTGAAATTTATTCTTGAGAAAAAAATAAATGTCGTATCCTCAGCTGAAGAAATGGCCTATCCAATGGCACAATCACCTGAAGAAGCCAAGAAGCTTGACGAGATAGCCAAGGCAAACGGAGTATCAATACTCGGGACTGGAATCAATCCTGGACTTATTATGGACCTCCTGGTAGTAACAATGACAGGATGCTGTGAAGAAGTGGATCACATTCTTGCGAGAAGAGTAAACAGTCTTTCACCATTCGGACCTGCAGTTATGGAAGAGCAGGGAATTGGCATCACCAAAGAAGAGTTCGAGGAAGGCGTAAGAACAGGTCATCTTTCAGGACACGTAGGCTTCCACGAATCAATCCACATGGTTGCTGATGCAATTGGCTGGAAGGTAGAGAAGGTAACCACATCAATGGAGCCGATAATGACTGACGTAGACAGAAAATCCCCATATGGCTTTGCAAAGGCTGGGAATGTTGCAGGCTGTGCCATGAAGGGCTTTGGCTATGTCGATGGAGAACTAAAGATTGAAATGGATCACCCACAGCAAATCGAGCCAGAACAAGTTGGAGTACAAACTGGAGACTATGTAATAATAAAAGGAACGCCGAACATAAATATGGTGAACTCTCCAGAGGTTCCGGGAGGAATCGGAACCATAGCTATGTGTGTAAACATGATCCCTCATATCATTAATGCAAGGCCAGGTCTTAAGACAATGCTTGATCTGCCGGTTCCAAGAGCTATCATGGGAGACATGAGAGACCTTATTGAAGATTAATTATAATAAAAGATTGCTGGGATGAGTAGGTTTTTGACCTACTCATCCTTCCATGCAAAGACGAGATAGAAAGGATGATTGTAATGGATGCAAGAAGAGGAGATTGGGTAAGGATCCACAAAACGATCCTGAATGTCGGAGAAAGAGCTCCAAATATACCAGAGGACACACAAAGCGTGCCACTGGAGATGTGGGACAAGGGCTTCCTGGTGAACGAAGCAGCCAACAAGGGAGATTTAGTTGAAATAGAGACCTATATCGGAAGAAAGGTCGAGGGTACACTTATTGAAATAAATCCATACTGGGATCACGACTACGGTAAAGCTGTTCCCGAGTTATTGTATATAGGCAGACAAGCCAGAGAACTGTTGGAAGAAGGTGCAGATAATGAGTAAGGATAGAAGCTTCAGCGCTGTAATGGCCAGAAAACAGGAAATAATGAAGAAATCCGTTGGAATCGACTATGAGATATTTGAATCAGGCTCTATTTCCTTCGATTATGAGCGAATGATGAAGGAAACCGGGTATAGTCTGAAAGAGATCGAGGAGATCCAAAAGCAGACATCAGTAGGGAATACACCTCTATATGAGCTGAGAAATATAACCAAGCTGGCCAGGAAGTATGCAGAACCTGGGAAGGGAGCAAGAATATTTATAAAGGATGAGGCAAGCAACCCTTCAGGAAGCTTTAAGGCAAGAAGAGCTGCAACAGCAGTTTATCACGCACAAAGACTTGGTTATAAAGGAGTTATTGCAGCAACCTCAGGAAACTACGGAGCAGCGGTTGCATCCCAGGCTGCAATGAGAGGCTTGAAGTGCATCATAGTTCAGGAATGCTACGACTCCAGAGGAGTTGGACAGCCTGAGATCATTGAAAAGGCAAGAGCCTGTGAGGCGTATGGAGCAGAGGTAGTTCAGCTTTCAGTAGGACCTGAACTTTTCTATTCATTCCTTTTGCTGCTGGAGGATACAGGATACTTCAATGCATCGCTATACACTCCATTTGGAATAGCAGGAGTTGAGACTCTGGGATACGAGCTTTCAATGCAGTTCAGAGAGCAGGAAGGGAGAGATCCTAATGTAGTTGTTATAACAAATGCAGGCGGAGGGAATCTAACAGGTACAGCTCGCGGACTTATAAAGGCTGGCGCACTTGATACAGAAATAGTTGGTGCATCAGTAAGCCTTGCAGGTCTTCATATGGCCAGTGACACTCAATTCAACAAGAAATCATTTACAACGGGACACACAGGATTTGGCATACCATTTGCAACATGGCCCGATAGGTCAGACGTTCCAAGATCAGCAGCAAGACCTCTGAGATATATCGACAGATACGTTACTGTAAACCAGGGATCAGTATTCTATATGACAGAATTGTTGGCTCAGGTGGAAGGGCTGGAAAGAGGACCTGCAGGAAACACTGCATTGGCAGCAGCCTTCAAGGTAGCGCAGGAGCTTGATCAGGACCAGATAGTAGTAGTTCAGGAAACAGAATACACAGGAGCAGGAAAGCATATACTTCCACAGCTGACTTTTGCCAAGGAGAATGGCATAGAGATCCTTATAGGTGATCCAAGCCAGGAGATCCCCGGTAAGAACATTATTCTTCCAAAGGACCCGGGACACCTTTGCATAGAAGAGCTTGATCTTGAAAAGACCAGGAAGTCCTATATAAGAAATTGCATAACCAATAATAATGTAGATAAGGCAACAGCTGAGGACCTTGCATTCCTGATTGCTGACACCAAGTCGAAT
>DAIPJA010000046.1:0-11936 GCA_036770525.1 Gudongella sp.
GAAGCCCCTTATAGGGGCAGAGCAAACTACCGGCTAAGCCGGTAGTTATGATTTTGTACTTCAAGGAGGATAAAATGGCGACAGGATTAGGAATAATAACCATTCTTGGATTGATAGCAAATTACATCTTCACAAAGCTGAAGCTTCCCGGGCTTCTGGGGATGCTATTATTGGGTATAATGATCGGTCCATATGGCATGGATCTTTTAAGCCCAGACCTTATGAGAGTATCCTCGGATTTTAGGGAGATAGCTCTTATAGTTATATTGTTAAGGGCAGGATTGGGGCTGGACTGGGATGAACTTAAGAAAGTCGGGAAGCCAGCCATAAAGCTCAGCTTTATTCCGGGAGTCATAGAAGGCATTGCAATAATGCTTGTTTCCAAAAGGCTGATGGGCTTATCTTTAGTAGAGGGTGGCATACTTGGATTTATCATTGCGGCCGTTTCTCCTGCAGTAGTCGTACCCTCCATGCTCCATTTCAAAGAAAATAGTATTGGAACAAAAAAGGGCATACCGACTATGATACTAGCCGGAGCATCTCTGGATGATATAGTTATGATAACAATTTTTACTGGATTTCTTGGCCTTTATGGAGGAAAGAATATCAATCTTTTTTCACAGTTTATTAGGATTCCTGTATCAATAATCACAGGAGTTAGCTTGGGTATTATCGTAGGTTTGATATTTGTTAGGATTTTCGAGAGGTATCATATAAGAGATACGAAAAAAGTTTTGATGATCACTGGAGCCGCCCTTCTGATTATGGCTGCAGAGGATATGCTTGCAAATACCATTCCACTCGCTGGCCTTCTAAGCGTAATGACCATAGGTTTCATCATCCTACTAAAAAGGGGAGTCGTAGCAAAAAGACTGTCAGTAAAATTCAATAAAATATGGATACTTGCAGAGATACTCCTATTCGTGTTGGTTGGAGCTCAGGTAAATATTCATGTGGCTCTTGATGGAGGAGCTGTAGCATTCCTGGTTCTTTTTATAGGTTTGCTGGCAAGGTCACTTGGGGTATTCTTATCTCTTGCCGGGACAAACTTGAATCAAAAGGAGAGAATTTTTTGTGCAGTCGCTTACACTCCCAAGGCAACAGTACAGGCAGCTATAGGTGCTGTACCACTTGCTGCAGGTGTTGCTTCGGGGGAGCTGATTCTTACGATAGCAGTGCTTTCAATCATATTAACGGCGCCTCTTGGGGCGATCGGAATTAGATTATTGTCTCCTTTGATCAAAGATTGAAAATGAAACATTTCTGGACTGAATTATGCTATTATCAAGTCAGGAGGGATGAAAATGTTCAAAAAGGATTTTTTAATACTTATAGTACCATTTATTATCCTTGGGATAGCCTATCCATTTCTGCCGGACCAGATACCCAGGCAGTTCAGGTTTGACGGCTCTGTTGCCTACATGGCCAAGGAATTCATCTTTGTGCTAGGGTTTGCACCTTATCTTATATACAACTCAATACGGAGGAAGCGACAAAAATAGATGGGATTGTTTTGAATTTTGGAGCCTGGGGTATAGGGGAATCACTATTATATAGAAGGTGATAAATATGAACAATTACCATTCAGGCAGCTTAAGACATCCGACCGCCATTACTCTAAGGGCTCAGAATATTCATTTGATGAAGAAGTTCTATACTGAAGGTATGGGACTTACAATTCTGAAGGAAGAACCAGAGAAGATAACTCTTACGGTTGATGGGGAAAGAGAAATATTGACCCTCATAACAAATCCCGATATAGTTCCTAAACCAAGAGGGCGGGCAGGACTGTACCACTTTGCAATTCTTCTTCCCTCAAGGAGGGATCTTGGAAGCTTCATTCGACATATACTCGATTATGGGGCAAATCATATTGGAGGATCCAACCACGGTGTCAGTGAAGCATTTTACATGGAGGACCCCGAGGGAAACGGGATCGAGGTTTATTCAGACATTCCAGATACCAATTGGGAATATGAATCAGAAAAGCCAGTCATGTATACAAAACCTCTTGATTACAAAGGCATACTAAGAGAGGCTGAGGGATCATTATGGAAGGGTATGCCAGCGAATACGGTACTTGGGCACATCCATCTTCATGTGGGTGATCTTGATTCAGCACTTAGATTTTACAAGGTGCTGGGATTCCAGTTGGTACATTCCATGGCGGCAAGTGCCTGCTTTGTTTCAACTGGAGGTTATCATCACCACATTGGATTTAACGTTTGGAATGGCAGAGGTGCACAGCCAGCTCCGGAGAATGCCTCAGGTCTTGACAGCTTTCTATTGACAGCTGCTGGAGAGGATCTTGGGGAACTTGAGAAAAAGCTGAATGAAGCCGGATACTTTGGAACCATCGAGGATGGAGAGCTTTTAACCAGAGACCCTTCCGGAAACAGAATAATCATTAAATAATTAAAGGAGCTTGCCCATTTATGGGAAGCTCCTTTAGAGTTTAATTTAATATGCCTCGATTGGACCCTCTATGCTCATGTGTCCCATCAGTGTCTCTGCTTCCTGTCCGTCAACAAGGAACTGAACCCTGTCAACTGAGTCAAGCTGTGTCAATGATTCTACTACTTGACCGATAACATAGCTCTCCTGCATTGATCCTCCATGAAGCCCTTCACTTGCAAAGTTCACATAAGCTGTTCCATCCAATACGTCCACAGAGATCAGTTGAATGGTATCTGTAAATCCTGTGCTTAGTTTATCGGTATCCATAGGACCAGCCATCAGGGCTCTTACTATGGCCTCCTCAAGGCAGATCTCACCATAGGTTATCTCCCTAACCTCTGTAAGCATCCACTCATACTGCTCGTCTCCAGTCATGATGTACTCATTGTTGCCAAAGAAAAGAACAACCTCCTCGGTTTTCTCCTCAACGGCAGGCTCCTCTGCCGGTTCCTCGACAGGCTCTTCTGCTGGCTCATTAACCGGTTCTTCGACAGGTGGTTGAGGCTCCTCCTTAGGTGAACAAGCGGCAAGACCCAGTACCAGGGCCAGAGCCAACAGAAATATAGTCAATTTTTTCATTTTATTTACCCCCTTAGATCCAACTGGACCAATTCCTTGTCCTTAATCATATAATACCACAATATAGATGCACTACAATTTACAATTCGGTGACAAAATGGCTTAATCAAGCGAAATGGACCAATAATTAAAATTTTGGTATTCAGTAAGACATAGGGGGTATAAAGCCCTTTGACAAGGAGAGTTGATTTTATGATTATCAAAGGGATATACGGAGAAGCGAAAGTTTTCACCGATAATGTTGAGGAGGGAGCCCTCCAGCAAATAAAGGAGTTTTTGGATCAGGATTATACAAAGGATAAAAGTGTAAGGATAATGCCAGACGTGCACCAGGGAATAGGCTGTGTAATTGGTCTTACAGCTAAGCTGGAGGATGTTGTAGTTCCAAATCTGGTGGGTGTCGATATCGGCTGCGGGATGCTGACGATAAAGCTTGGGGAGAATTGCCCTGACCCTGCTGAACTCGATAGGTTCATTAGAAAAAAGATCCCCTCGGGTACCAAGACCCACAGAGATCCTGTAAAAACTATGGGTGAGTTGACAGGTCTAAGGTGCTTCAGGGAGCTTAAAGGCATTGACAGGATCCAGAGGAGCATCGGCACCCTTGGGGGAGGAAATCACTTTATCGAGGTCGGGAAAGACAGCTCGGGAGCTCATTATCTGGTGATCCATTCCAGGAGCAGAAACCTTGGAAAGCAGATTGCTGAGATTTACCAAAGACTCGCTGTGGAGGTTTGCGGGAAAGCCTATCCGAAACAGCTATGTGGATTAAAGGGTAAGTACAAGGGTGATTATCTTAATGATATGAGACTTGCTCAGGAATATGCAAGGATAAACAGAGAAACTATGGGAGAGCTCATCATAAAGGAGTTCTATAATTCTGACCTCACATCCTTCGAGCATTTCCACACTGTCCATAATTATGTTGACTTCAGGGATGATATCATTAGAAAGGGAGCGGTTTCAGCCTATGAAGGCGAGAAGCTCCTCATACCCATAAATATGAGGGACGGCTCAATACTGGCTGTTGGTTTGGGCAACCCGGACTGGAACTTCTCAGCACCTCATGGTGCCGGTAGGCTTATGAGTCGAAGAATGGCCAGAGACGAAGGAGCCATGGACAGGTTCAGAGAGTCAATGAAGGGAATATATTCAACATCAGTTCATGAGGGAACAATTGATGAGAGCCCATTTGCATACAAGCCCATGGAGGAGATACTCACAAGGATCAATGAAACAGTCAAGGTCGTGGACAGAATAATACCTGTATACAATTTTAAGGCATAGGGGGACTAGTATGAACTTGATATTTGCAGTAGATGGGAATTGGAAAATTGGCTACAACGGACAAATGCTGGTAGAGATAGAAGAGGATCTCCACCGCTTCAGGAGAATAACTGAAGGCCATATAGTGGTAATGGGAAGAAAAACCATGGAGGCACTTCCCAACCAACAGCCTCTTGAGAATAGGGAAAATATAATAGTCACAAGAAACAAGGATTTCAGGAAGGAAGGCTTCATAATTGTGAATTCTCTTGAGGACCTTTTCCCCCTCTTAAAGGAGATAAATCCTGAAAAGGAGAAGGAAGTTTTTATAACAGGTGGAGGTACAATAGCAAGACAATTGCTGTTGTTCTGTAACAAGGCATATATTACGAAGATATTCAAGGATTTCAGAAATACTGACACATTTATCCCAAATCTGGATCTTGATCCGGATTGGCATGTGGTGGAAGAGTCGGAGGTATTCAGACAAGATGACATCTACTACAGGTATGTGGATTATGAAAGAATAAGATGGTAAACAAAGGACACCAAAACCAATGGCGTCCTTTGAGGTTAGATAGCTATATGGCTGAGAAAGGATCCTCCTCCATGTTTTCGTTCCATATATACTCAATAAATCTTGCTACATCAAGCGCCTTATCCCTTCCATTAAACCTTTCCACAAAGGAAAGTGCCATGTCGATCCCGGCAGATACTCCGGAGGAGGTCCAATACTTTCCATCCACCGACCACCTTGCTCTGGGAAGCCACAAAACCTCTGGATCCAATGATTTGACCCAATCGAAGGCTATCTTGTTTGAAGTTGCCTTCTTACCCTTCAGAAGACCTGTTTTTGCAAGAAGTGCAGAACCGGTGCACACCGTCATGCAATAGTTGCTTCTGTACGCAAGCTCTCTCACCATATCCAGATAGGACTCCTCATTCACAAGCGGTCTCACTCCATAACCACCTGGCAGGAAGAGCACCCCTCCCTCCATGAACTCTTCCAGAGGGCTGGTATGTACCAGAAAACCATGTCTGCTCCTTATAAGTCCGCCTTCTGAGGAGATATACCTAAGGGAGTAGCTTTTTCCAACACTTCCAAATACTTCGACCGGACCGAAGACATCCAGGGTCTCAAAATCATCGAAAAGCAGAATATTTATATCCATGATCAAACCTCCCTTAATTTACTTGAAAGCTCACTCAACAGTCTTTCAAAGGCCTCTCTGAAGCCTGAGTCATGCTGTTTACTTCTTTTTACGGGCTTTGAAATATATACTCCCCTTTGTCTCAGTTCCCTGTGAAAATGTCTTGAATTAAGCATTCCGTCGATATTTTCGCTAGTTATATTCAAACCGTTCTGATTAATAACATGGGATCCCTTTGCCAGACACATTGCTGCCAGGCCATTGTCCTGAGTAATGACAACGTCTCCTCTGGTTGAATGATTGGCAATATAATAGTCAGCACTGTCTCTTGAATTGTCAACTGTGATCACCGTGGCATAATCACTATCTATAAAATGTGAATGGTTTTTCACAATGGTCACAGGAACTCCTTTTCCCCTTGCAATAGATACAGCTGTATCAACTACGGGACAGCCGTCTGCATCTATATATATCCTCATGGCACTATCTCCTTCGGGACCGAAATTTATTTTGTTAAGTAGCTTCATACCCAAAGATGGTGGTATATCCACAATATCCTTAAAACCATCCCCTTGCATTATTTCGGTTATCGAATTATAATCGTAGTATTATCCCAGAATGGAGTGCTTATAATGAAGGAAAATAATAGTTTCAAGATAAAGGATGCATATATTTCGGGTCTGCCTATTGTTATAGGCTATTTTCCAATAGCTATGGCATTTGGCCTCCTTGCAAAAAACACAGGACTTTCTATCGTAGACGCATCCCTTACTTCTTTGCTGGTTTATGCCGGGGCATCCCAGTTTATGGCTTTGGACCTCATTGCCGGAGGGGTGGGAGCAGGAAGTATTATTCTGGCGACCTTCCTTTTGAACTTAAGGCATCTGATGATGACAGCTTCCCTGTCTGTAAACCTGAAATCAGATACCAAGCCTTATCTGCCAATAGTAGGCTTTGGGATAACGGATGAGACCTTTTCAGTGCTGTCCTTCAACAGCGACAAGCTCCATCTTCCCTATGTGCTTATTGTCTGTGCAATGGCTTACGCATCATGGAATATCGGCACTCTAAGTGGATATATTGTAGGGGAAATTTTACCCCCATCACTTCAAACTGCCTTGGGGCTTGGATTGTATGGACTGTTCGCAGCTCTTCTTTTTCCTTCATTTAAGCTGAAAACAGCCTATGTTAAGCTAGCAGCTCTCGCTGGAATAGTTTACGCAGCTATATTTTCGTTGGGATTGCTTGGTTCCGGCTGGGACATCATAGCTGGTATAGTCATATCCTCGCTATTAGGTGTCATGATGTTTGGAAAGGAGCTGGAATGATATGAATAGTTTCCTGCCAATGATAATAGGAATGGCCTTGGTGACATACCTTCCAAGGGTCATCCCTCTTATGCTTCTTAAGGAGATAAAGCTGGATCCTAAAACAAGACTTTTTCTAACCCTTATACCTTATACATCTCTAAGCATTCTTATAGTCAGAGGGATCATGACCTCAGCACCAGGAGAGATCCCTGCAGCAATCGTTGGAATAGCTGTATCCGGAGCTCTATCTTATTGGAAGGGCAATCTTGTCCTTTCGGTGTTTGCAGGAATTCTCGCTTCGCTTCTGATGCTAAATATTTGATATGTATTTTTATTATTTTATGCCTTCCAGGATTGGGAGGCATATTTATTTTTGACATTATCCCTAAATAAGTTTCTTATAGGGAACGTTAGGGTATTGAATTAATTAATACAAGATGTTACAATGTATATAAAATTGTAATCATTACAAAATACAGGAGGTGTAAACTTGGCAGAAACATTGAAACCAGGATGCGACAGACCGGCAATTAAGAAGATGAAACAGGAGTCAACACCATCAACTGAGATCCAGCAAGAACATAAGGAGGTAGAGTCAATGGTAAAAGTAGGCAAACCGGCACCACTATTCGAAGCACCAGCATTTTACAAAGGCACTTTCACCAATGTTAAGTTAGAGGACTATAAGGGCAAGTGGGTACTATTATGTTTCTACCCAGGCGACTTCACCTTTGTCTGAGCGACCGAGGTTTCAGCAGTTGCTGAAAAATACGATGAGCTACAGTCACTTGGAGTAGAAGTTATTTCAATGAGCGTTGACAGCCACTTCGTCCATAAAATGTGGAATGACCATGAGCTTTCAAAGATGATAGGCAAGGATATACCATTCCCGATGGCATCCGATCAGGATGGCTACATCGGTAAGATGTATGGTATATATGACGAGGACAGCGGAGTAGAGACAAGAGGCAGATTCATAATCGACCCGGATGGAATTATCCAGGGATTTGAGGTACTTACACCTCCGGTCGGAAGAAACGTCTCTGAGAGCATAAGGCAAGTAAAGGCATTCCAATTAGTTAGGGAATCAAAGGGAACCAAGGCTACTCCATCAGGGTGGAAGCCAGGCAAGAAGGTTCTTGAGCCAAGTCCTGACCTTGTTGGAAAGGTATGGGAGGTATGGAAGGTAAGCGAGGCATTTGAAGACTAAGATTGGTCAAAAACATTGACCCTCCCAACTCATTACGGTATAATGAATCAGCATGTAAATAAATTGAGTGGGGTTGTGTGGATGAAAAATTATGATGATGCAATTAAAATGCTGAAGCAAAAAGGGATAAGACCTTCCTTTATCAGAGTCAGGATACTTAGTCTGCTTATGAATGCTCGCATACACCCAACAGTGGATGAGATATATGAGGTTCTGTCAAAGGAAATACTCACTCTCTCAAAGACCACTGTATACAACACCTTGAAGCTATTTACAGAATATGAGCTGGCTCAAGCCTTGAACATCGAGGGTAATGAGCTTAGATATGAGGCAGCGAGAGGATTCCATGGACATTTCAAATGTCAGAGCTGCGACAGTATATATGATTTGAATGTTGCGAACATAGACTTTATAGACGACATGGACGGATTTATTATAGCAGACGAGCAAGTTCTTGTAACAGGAGTATGTCCCAAGTGTCACTAAAATTGACTAACTAAAAAACACCCCGCGGGGTGTTTTCTATTTCTACAATAAATACCTACATTCCTTGACAATCAAGGAGCCGGTATACTATACTTATGGCAACAAATGACAGTAAGGGAATGTTGAAATTATGATAGGGATTAACAACAAAACACTTAGTGCTCAAGTAAAAAATGTACTTATTGATATGATTAAGGATATGGAGTTCATGAGCAAGCTCCCCTCGGAGCAGAAGCTTGCCGAGCAGTTTGGGGTTAGTAGAAATACTGTTCATGAGGCTCTTAAGGCTCTTGAATATCAAGGTCTTGTGATCTTTCGGAGAGGTACTGGTACTTTTGTAACAAAATACAGCAGCAGCGAGAACATAAGATACAATATATCTACACTGGACAGTACCACAAAGATTATTTCTGAGCATGGTTATACACCTGGAACCAAAGAATTAAAATTCGAGATCAAGACGGCACCTGTATCAGTTTCAAAGAAATTGGGGAGTAATGAACCATTAAAGGTATTGTATATTGAGAGAGTAAGGACAGCCAACGGGAAGCCGATTATATATGTTGAAGACTACATTAGGTATACTGATGGCATGCTTGAAGATTACGAAAAAAATCTTGATATGGCTCTTTTGAAGTTTCTAGAGGCATATAATCCAATATCCTTCTCTAATTGCTCAATACACTCAGTGATAAGTAATAAAAAGTTAATGGATAAACTCAGCTTGACAGAAGAAAAGGCACTGCTTTTGCTGGAGCAAATCCATTACTCATCTAAAGGAGATCCTGTATTCTACTCAGACAGTTTTTTCCTCACAGGGGAAATTGAGTTTAACCTTATCAGAAGGCATAATGACTAGAAAAGCTAAACTTACATACTCTACATAACACCCTCTACATAACACCCTCTTTGAAGAGGGTGTTATTTTTTTATTGACATGATAAAACCCATTTGATAGTTTTGTGGTAGGACGTTAAACGACGTATCAAAACCCTGTTGGAGGTGTAAAAATGAAATACTTATATCTACAAAGTAGTCTTCATAATACTGAAGAACTACTTGCTAGGACAAAGATTGTGTTTGATGAGATCTATTTGAGGACTGGATTTCGATTTTATGGATCATCGATTGAAGAGGTTGAAGGTGAGGAAGTTTCAATAGTATATATTGCTACTGGTGGAACAGCAGGTATTTTTAAAGAAGTGGCTGACAAGCTTAAGGATCCGATAATTCTTATAACGAGTGGAACTGACAATTCCTTGTCAGCAGCAATGGAGGTACATACATATTTTAAGGACAGAAAAAGGGATTGCAGGCTGTTGCACGGAACTATTGAAGAGGTATCCGATGATTTGAGCAGAATTATTTCTGCTATAAGAGTAAGAAATTCATTGAGAGGAATGAGGCTCGGATTAATTGGAAAGCCATCAGATTGGCTGATATCAACAGAAGTAGACTATGTTGAGCTGAAACAAAAACTTGGTATTGAGATAATTGAAGTAGAGATGAAAGAACTGCTGGATGAAATATCTGTACATGAATATCCTGAAGATGAGAAAACAAAAAGACTATTAGCCCAAGGCTTTGATGAATACCAGATGAAGGAAGCTTTATATATTTACGGAGCTTTTGATAGGATCGTTCAAAAATATGACCTTAAAGGATTTAGTGTAAGGTGCTTCGATCTACTGACAACAGTTAAAAACACAGGATGTATTGGGCTTTCTTTGATTAATTCCCGGGGGATATATGGTGGCTGCGAAGGTGATTTACCTTCCTTGATATCGATGTGCATCCTTGGAGAAATATCGGGAAAGCCAGTATTTCAATGCAATCCATCGAGGTTGGATAAGAATTCTAATGAAATTGTCTTTGCTCACTGCACTCTTCCTATCAATATGCCTGAAAAATATAAACTAAAAACCCACTTTGAATCTGGTATTGGTGTTGCTGTAGCAGGTGAAATTTCTAAAGGAGAAGCCACTGTTTTTAAAACAAGCAGCTTGCTGCAAAGAAAATTCATTTCTAGAGCATACATAAAGGGAAGTTTGGAGGAAGAAAACCTTTGTAGAACTCAAATACTAGTAGAAGCTGACGAAGGCGTTGACAATTTTTTGAACACTCCGGTTGGAAACCACTATCTGGTAACTCATGGTGATTTTTCAGGATGCTTGAAAGAATTTTTCTCTCTGTATTAAAGGATTTGGTGATTAAATGATTCTTAAAAATTGCAGAGTTATGGTTGAAGACTTAAATAACATTAGCTTTCCAATAAAAGATATTCGAATAACTGATGGATACATCGAGGAAATCCTTGATAGAGCAGCTCCTGAAGAAAATGAAATAGTTCTAGATATGGGATTTGACTTTGCTATCCCTGGTATGGTTAATAGTCATTACCATTCTTATACAAATATACTGAGAGGAACATCAGATGGTGAACCTTTAGAAATATGGTCCTCCGATACGATAGCGCTGGGAAGTAATTTGGATGAGAGAACTGCAGAACTCAGTACATACCTTGGAATCTGTGAAATGCTAAAAAGTGGTGTAACATCATGCTTGGATCACTTGCCCCACATTAAAACGGTTGATGCAGTAGCAGGTGCCTACAAAAAAACTAAATTTCGAGCTGTTCTTGCACCGATGCTTCACAATATAAGAGATGAGGATGCCTTAATAGGTATAGAGAACTATAGCCCTAATTTAAGAGCTGGGTTTCCGTCTACATACGAATTTGTAGATTTCTACAGAGAATTCATTAAGATGTATCATAAGCCTGAAGAAGGCCTTCGAGTAGCAGTGGGGATAAACTCCCCACAAAGAATTGACGATGAGCTTCTTGAGGCAGCAGCTAATATTGCACATGAAAATGACTTGGGGATTCACAGCCATGTCTTAGAATCAAAATGGCAGAGGATATCCTCAAATAATGAAATATCTCCTGTCCAAAGACTTGATAGATATGGCCTCTTAAGTAGAAAGACCTCATTGGCACACGGGATATGGGTGAACCACCAAGAGCTTGATTTAATGGCTGAAAAAGGGATAACCTTAGTTTCAAACCCAACCAGTAATGCATTTCTAGGTAGCGGCACGCTGCCATTTAATGAATATATTTCAAGGGGTATCCCAATTGCTCTCGGTTCAGATGGATTAAACTGTGGAACTAATCATAATATGTTAGAGATATTAAAAGTCGCTTTGCTGCTAAATCGTATTACCGAAGATGACTATAATAAGTGGGTCACAACCCAAAAAGGGTACCATATGATCTCTGTAAATGGCAGTGAAATGCTTGGATTCAAAAATCTCCTTGGTGTCATCGTTCCTGGATCATATGCCGACATTGTAATCGTTGACAAAAGACTTTTCATTGATATTTTAGAGGAGTCGATTCCTAACCAGCTTGTTTTTAACACAAGTGGACCGATTGCCAAGCATGTACTGAGCAGAGGGGATTTTGTAATGAAAGAT
>DAIPJA010000253.1:0-2244 GCA_036770525.1 Gudongella sp.
GCTCCCTCAAGAGCAAGAGCAACTGCTTCCTTTATAGCCATAGATGTATAGGTAGCTCCTGATACTACATCAACACTTGGAGTGTTGGCTGCTACGATTGCCTGTGGCATACCAGCGATTGCCGGATCACTTATACCTGGTGTCTCGTCATGTGCTATTACCTTTACAGCAGCTATTTTACCGCCTGCTATTTCAACTGAAACCTTAAGACCTGGGTGCATTCCTGCATCGCTTGATCCTTCATAAACTCCGTCGACATATACCCTGTCAGCTGGTATGATCTCTTCTGCTGGCTCCTCTGCCGGCTCTTCCGCTCCAACAGGTTCAGATGCCAATGCATTTTGAACTGCTTCGATAATCGCTGTTGAAGTATAGGTAGCTCCTGATACGACATCAACCACCGGTGAGCCTGACTCAACTATTGCAGCAGGTACACCAGATATTGCTGGATCACTTATTCCAGGGGTCTCGTCATGAGCGATTACCTTTACTTCTGAAATCTTGCCATCGGTTACTACTACTGATACCTTAAGGCCTGGGTGCATTCCTGCGTCGCTTGAACCTTCATAGGTTCCGTCAGCATATGCTACTGGCACCTTGTATCCTGGCTCTGCTGCAAGGGCATTTGCAACTGCTTCCTTTATGGCGTTTGAAGTCATCGTTGCCCCTGATACTGCATCTATTTCTGTTGATTGAGCTGCTATTATGTTTGCTGGAATTCCTGCTATTGCAGGATCACTTATCCCCGGGGTCTCACCATGGGAAAGGACCTTGACATCAGTTATCTGCTCTCCTGCAACCACTACCTCTACTATTAGACCGGGATGCATTCCCGCATCACTTAATCCCTGATATGTACCGTCTGCAAGTCCTGCTGCCATACCCTTACCCATCATAGAATTTCCTGCGAACAATACTAAAGCTGAAATCACGATCATTATTATTGCACTGACTGCTCTGCTTTTTGGCATCTCCACTTCTCCTTTTCGTTATGCTTGTATTTTTGTCAGCTTCAGGGCGTTGATCCCCAGCCGATGGTAATATTGATAATAATCTAACCGATAAATATATTATCAAAAATACACCCCTTCTACAATAGAAAACGAGAAATTAAATATGGATAAAATGTTACAAAATAGAGGCTTATGGGCTTATGTCATTAATGCTTGATGGAATTGCTGAATTACTGGGCCAATAATATCCTGTCATCAGAAAGCGCATTTCCCTTGGATCCTTTGTAGAATGTCATAAGCTTTTCAAGAGAAAACTCCTTTCTTTCCTCTCCCTGAAGGTCGAGTATGACCTCGCCATCATCCATAACTATTGTTCTGTTTCCAACTCTCAGAGCCTCCCGTATGTCATGAGTTATCATCATGGTAGTCAGCTCTGATCTCTCCACTATTTTTTCGGTGACCTCGATAATTTTTTTGGCATTTACAGGATCAAGTGCTGCAGTATGCTCATCGAGCAATAGCAATTTTGGAGATGAAATAGTGCACATTAAGAGGGTTACAGCCTGTCTTTGTCCCCCTGAGAGATTCCCGACAGGAGTCTTAAGCCTTGACTCCAGGCCTAGTTCAAGTGGTTCGAGCAGCTCTGTAAAATACTTAATTTCTGCTCTGGTACCTGAAAAAATTCCCTTTGCCACCCTTCCATATGCCAGTGATAGATTCTCAAGTATTGACAGAGACGGGGCTGTCCCCTTCATTGGGTCCTGCATCAAGCGCCCGATTTTGCCTGCTCTTTTGTGCTCAGACAGACCTGTTATATCTTCTCTGTCTAAATGGATCGCTCCGCTGTCTATTTGGAACCTGCCGCTTATGGCATTGAATAAAGTTGATTTTCCCGCTCCGTTAGACCCGATCACCGTTACAAAGTCACCTTCTCTCAAATGTAGGTTCAATCCCTTGAGAGCCTTTTTTTCTATGGCAGTTCCCTTCTCGAAGGTTTTATATATATTTTCCACTTTTAGCATTTTGTATCAACCTCCATCCTACTGGTTTGATCGAGCCAGACTGCTCTTGTGCCGGATTGTGCGTTTGCTTTGCTTCATTTTGTAGCTATTATCAAGAGATTTCTTCAGGTATGGTCCTGAAAGTGCTGCCATTACTACAGCGGCTGATATCAGCTTTAATGCATATGCCGGGAATAGATCTATTTTTAAGGCAAAAGCAATTATTATCCTGTAGATTATCGAGCCACCGATTGCAGAAAACAGTCCGAAGCTGATCCCTCTTTTCCCTA
>DAIPJA010000047.1:0-11834 GCA_036770525.1 Gudongella sp.
TGGAACGATATTTTATGCAGGTCTTCTGGCTTACGTTATACGCAGGATTCACCTTCCCGAGTTTCCTCAGTGGATACGAATGCTACAACACGCTTACAGCGGCGGTACCGCACAGGATTTTAACCTGTTTCCCTCTTAGCCGTCCAATTGATCGAACGGAACATAAAATATTATTCATTTGTGTTCCTCTTGATGATAGCACCATGAATAGTTTAAGTCAAGACTGTACTTCTCGAAATCTAATAATGCGTTAATTAGCTTCTCATTGTCAGATCTGGATTTTATTGCTACTCGGATATTATCTCCTACAAGGCCTTCAAAGCTCGAACATTTCCTAACTAGAATACCCCTCTCCAAAAGGAAATCAAATATCTTTTCCTCTGATACTCCGAAAAGCCTAATAAGTATAAAATTAGCTTCAGTGGCAGATGCCTGGAGGATCTTGAATTGCGCTAAGGCATTAAGTAAGTAGCTTCTTTCTATCTCTATGTACTCCTTAGAGCTTTCGATAAACTCCTTATCCTTGAAAATAATCTCAGATGCTGCGGCTGCAAAGGAATTTATACTCCATGGCATTTGAGTATCAGAAATCATCTTGGCAGTTATATCATCAGTGCAACAATACCCAAGTCTTATTCCGGGAAGACCAAAGAATTTTGTTGCGGCTCGTATTATCCCCACATCTTTATAGTTATATGCTTGAAATAACTGTATGCTGTCATAATCTATAGGGCAGAATTCATAAAAGGCTTCATCGAGAAGCAAAAATGCATTTTTCTTTGATATGATGCCATATATCTCGAGCAAGGTTGCCTTGGGGATCCTTCTTCCTGTAGGATTATTTGGATTCCCAAGTATCACAAGATCTCCTTTTTCAACTATTTCAAACATCTCAGGTTTTATTATAAAATCCATGCCAAGACCTATTTTTAGTATTTCTTTATTGTGCACTGAAGCCCTCTCAACGTACTCAGAAAAGGAAGGAATCGCTACAACTACTTTTTCGAATGACATAATAAAGCTGTCGATTATCTCAACTGCACCATTACCAGCTATTACATTACTGTCGTTACACCCAAGATATTCAGATAGGTTGTTTTTAAGCTCTCTGTATTTTATATCAGGATAGGATCTCAAACCTTCAAAGCTTTTGATCAACTGTGTCTCAAGGCCCTTAGGGTATCCTATGGGATTTATATTGCTGCTAAAATCTATGATATCATTTCTTTCATTTCCGAAGTAGGTAAGTATATCTCCGCCATGTTTCATAAAGGACCTCCTCTCATATTAGGTTCGATATCAATATCCAGAATAAAATAACTCCAATCTCTGTGCGGTACATTATTTCCACCGCACTTCTTACATGTTTTTCACTTGATGCTTCACCTTCATCTCCAAGGAATGGTTTATCAACAAGGATACCTCCATAATGACTCCCCCCTCCAAGTCTGATTCCTAGAAGTCCTGCCGCAGCACTTTCAGGCCAACCGCTGTTGGGGCTTTTATGTTTATTGTGATCTCTCATTAATATACTGTAGCCATTCTTTAAGTCAAATCTCCCGATAGACGTTAATACCATCATCATTGAAGTGATTCTTGATGGCAAAATATTTAGGACGTCATCTGTTCTTGCTGGGAAATATCCTAAATATCTGTATTTATCGTTTTTATAACCAAGCATAGAGTCCATTGTATTTGCAAATTTATATGCCATTCCTCCAGCAGGTCCGAGGAGCATCATAAAAAACAGAGGAGCTATCACACCATCTGATGTGTTCTCAGATACCGTCTCTACCACTGCTTTATAAATATCTTCTTCCTGTAATTTATCGGTATCCCTCCCCACGATGTAAGACAGTCTTGCCCTTCCTTCATTCAAGGATCTTTTCAATGCCTTGATAACCTCGAAAGACTCGGAATGAAGATCTCTGGCCGCGACACATGAATACACTAAATATGTACTCAGAAAGAAATGTAATGCTCCGTTGGATTCAAGCAACTTTAATAAGAAAAACGGTAGGAAGAATCCTATGAACAGATTTATACAAACAATCAGAAAGCCAGCCACTGTTAAACCAAGATCATTATGTGTTATTTTTCTAACTATTTTCTCCTCAAGGCATATTAGCTTCCCCATTGCCTTTACAGGATGTGGAAAGCTTTTTGGGTCTCCTACAAGAATATCTAAGAATACACCTGCAATTATTTCAACCATTCTAGACACCTGCAAGTTTGTAAATAATATCCATGTCTATGTTCGCTCTAACAACTTCTGCAAGCTTTTCAAGTTCTTCTTCAAGTTCATCCCGGGTCTGAGATCCATCTTCACATTTTTTTGTTTTATCTGTCAGAGTATCTTCATCTTCTATATTAAGGTCTATGTATGGTATTATTCCTACTACAGGTATATCAATAAGCTTCTCCAGCATGTCGATCCCAGGCTCAAGCAATGATATATCGCCTCTGAACTTGTTGAATACAATTCCCTTTATCCTCCTTCTATCTTCCTGTTCAAGGAGCATAACAGTCCCATATACAGCAGCAAATGATCCTCCCCTGTCGATGTCAGTTACAAGAATAACCGGAGCATCTGCGATCTTTGCCATACCCATGTTCACAATGTCATCTTTATTGAGGTTTATTTCAGCAGGACTTCCCGCTCCCTCTATAATAACTAGCTCATTAAGGCTTTCAATTTCCTTATACCTTTCTGTTATCATTTCTCTTAATACGGCTTTGTTCCTAAAATAATCTGCAGAGGTCGTTTCCCCTGAGTCATCACCATTGATTATAAGCCTAGAACTCAAATCTGAATCTGGTACAAGTAGTATTGGATTCATATTCTCATGGGGCTCAAGACCTGCTGCCCAAGCTTGGAGTGCCTGAGCAATCGCTATCATTTTTCCGTCTTTTGTCTTGTGGTATTTGCTGCTCATGTTCTGAGACTTAAATGGATAAACCTTCATTCCATCTTGCTTGAATATCCTGCATAAGGCTGTACATAGAATACTTTTCCCTGCAGAGGAAGTGGTCCCCTGAACCATTATTGCTCCCATATCCTAACCTCCCTTTGAATTAAAATAAAAAGCACCTATCGTCAGATAAGTGCTAAAATACTTAATTATAGACATTTCTTATCCTGCGTAAGAAAAATGACGAATCATGTATCCTGACTTAGGTATCATTGCTTAATGCAGCCTTCCCAGTTACCCAGTGGCGTATAGCATCAGCTCCTCCAATACAGTTGCGAGACAGTGCGGGATTCTCACCCGTCTTCCATATACTATTCAGTTATTGATGATTATATATTATGTAATCCTATTTTGCAAATATAGGTTGCAACGTCAGCAGTACTCAAATAAGTTATTGCTCTGCGCTTAATTGAATTCTTTCAATCTTCTCAACATAGGCCCCAATATCAAATTTTCTCTCCAGACCTTTATCGTTCATATATCTGATTTTGCCGAATATTGGTCTTTCTGCCCAGGGTCTGTCGTGCTTCCCAAAGCACCAGGCTATTCCTGCGAAGCTGTTAGGGTCTCTTCCGTCCAGTGCAAATTTATTGTTAAGGTACAATGCTGTATTGAAAGCTTCCTCAGGATCCTTCGACCACTCTATGATCTTCTTCCCCCAGTACATCCTCATATAACCATGCATCTCTCCGGTAAGTCTAAGCTGAGTTTGTGCTGCATTCCAATAAGGATCATGAGTTTCAGACATTTCAAGCTGCTCAAGAGTATATACCCAGGTTCTCAAGTCACTTTTATGGAGCTCCAAGGATTGAGCGGCCCAGTTGGGTACGCAATCATAGGAATCATATCGGTTATTATAGAATACGAAGTTGAAGGCCAGCTCTCTTCTCACTATTAGCTCATCTATGAAGCTTTCCTTCCCGGGAGAATCAATATCCTTTATTGCATTGTATATCTCTAATGGAGAAATTTGCCCAAAATGAAGATATGCGCTAAGACCTGAGGAAAAATCCTTGTCCGGATGGTTTTTCAACGTATCATAATAACGAAGCTTATTATCTATAAATTCATCCAGCCTTTTCTTTGCCTCGGAGTACCCTCCCGATTTATTATTTACTGGAGGTACAGACGTATCTATATCCAGAGTACTTAAAGCTACATCAACATCTAAAATTATCCCTTCCAAATCCGATAATAAATTATTATTGAACTTGTTAAGCATTGATTGTGGCTCATCAAGGTCATTAAACCTTTCGATTCCAGGCATCAGCTTTCTCCTGATTGTTGCAGCGGAATACTCCTCCTTGATCGATGCTTGCTCAATTGGGACAATTAAATCAGACTCTATTTGATACAGGGCACAGCCGGCTTTTTCAGCAGCTTTATGTCTCCATTCTCTCTCTACTCTTAAATAACCTCTGTCAGTAACTATTGCACTCGCTCTTCCACCAAGAAGTAATACGGTCTCATCAGGGCTCCCATTTACAATTATAAACCCTATCCCTGCCTCTTCTAGATCCACTTTAACCTCCTTAAGCCCCTCCAGCATAAAGCTGTAGTGCCTAAGATTAGCCTCAGGGAATCCATCCGTCAGTCCAAAGCAAACGAGAAGTGGCTTACAAAGATCATTCGCGATTTGGATAGAAAAATCAAGGGCGTGGTTAGCCCTCGTTCTTTGTGTGTGCTGCATCCAGTATAGGACATAGTCTCCGTCCTTATTGGCTTCATTATTTAGCTGTTTTATTCTGCTGGAGTGCATATATCTCTCCCCCAAATCATGCAACAGATCCATTTTAAGTTGTAATAAGAGCCTTAAGAAAATTCATTATAGGTTCCTCAAATGCATGCACTACTTCGATCAGGATCAATAATATTACTACTATCTCAAGATATTTTGACATTCTTGAGTGCTGTAAATCTGCAATTACTTCAGCTGTATCAAGAAGTGCATCAATCTTGGCATTCAGCTTATCATATCTGTCGTCCAGCTCATATAACTCAGCGAGTTCGTCAAAGAAGATTTCAGCTTCCCTCTCTTTCCAGGTTATGGATGGTTTATCCAGCATCATGATATAGGAAATGGTTGTATGCTTGAATGCAAGGATCTTTCCGATGGCTGAAATTGTCCTTTTTTCGCTTGTCTTAACCTTGCCGCTTCTAAGGCTGACAACGGTTCCCTCTATCTCATCGAATACCCTGTCGATGTTTATCTCAATGATCTCTAGAGCTACAGATTTTGCAAGTACAAGAGCAGCCATGTCCACGTGGAACTTCTTTATTATGCTGTTCCTATATTCCTGAAACTCCAGCTCACTCTCCTCTAATTCAGGGTCCTCTATAAGAGTGTATGTCTCAACCTCACCATAAACGATGTCTGTATTTATGCTCTTTATACTGCCTGGTATTGCCTTGATCTCCCTTACGAATCCAAGCATTTCATCTTCATCATAGTTCAGGAAAACCAGAACACCAAAATGATAAAGATAAACAGCTTTTCCTATGGTAGTATCCGTCTTTACAATGAGAGGTTCTTCCCACTTAATTTTCTTTGTGATTCCAAAATACTTCCCAATCTCTAGGATATTCAATTCACTGCATATACCCTTGGCGGTAAATTTGTACTTCATCATATTCTTCACTCTCTTCTCGTATAATCACTGCATAATATATACCCTAAGATGGTCAAACTATTGCAGAATCAGCGCTTAATTGGAAAAGGAGCAGTTTATCCTGCTCCTAAAGTTCAACCGTTTCTATTTAGCATCCTCAAGCTGTTCAATTACATATGTTGGAAGTGCAAAGCATCCCCTGTGAAGCTCTGTGTTATAGTACTTTGTCTTCAGTCCAAATGCTTCCCAGATTTCTGGCTTATGATCTCTTAATGGATCAAGTTCTTTGCTGGCGAAGCCGAATAGCCAGTGCCCGCTGGCATAGGTCGGCATATGGAACTGGTACACCCTGCACACAGGAAATATCGCTTTAAGCTTTGAATGAGCCTTTATCATTTCTTTTGCATAGTTAGGGTAATATGGACTCTCATGCTGATTTATCAATATTCCCTTATCATTAAGCGCGTTGTAGCAGTCTGTATAGAATTCTCTTGTGAAAAGCCCTTCTCCCGGCCCTATCGGATCTGTTGAATCAACCAGTATCAGGTCGTAGTAGTCTTTATTTTCCTTTACAAACTTAATACCATCAACGTAATGGTGATGTACCCTTGGATCATCCACCTTGCAGGCTGTTTGAGGCAGGTATTCCTTACACAGCTGGACAACTCTTTCATCTATTTCAACAAAATCTATATGCTCAATGTGTTTGTACCTTGTAAGCTCTCTAATTGTCCCACCATCGCCTCCACCTATAACCATGACTCTCTTTATCTCAGGATTTACAGCCAGCGGCACATGTACTATCATATCATGGTATATGAACTCATCCTTTTCGTTTACCATCATCAAGCCGTCGAGGGTAAAGAATCTTCCAAAATCATAGGATTCAAAAAAAGCGATCTTTTGGAATGGTGTTTCTTCAGAATATATCTGAGCTTTAACCTTTATCTTGAATTCACAGGTTTCTGTACTCTTTTCCGAAAACCAAAGCTCCACAATATCCCTCCTTTAATAGTCAATTCCGTAATTTCTTCCATAATAGATTTCGTGCATCTCTTCATTCAGCTTATCCAAAATTTCTCTTTTCTGTCTGCCTGTAAGGTCCTCTTCCTTGATCTCAAAAAGATAGTTATCAAGCTCAAGTTCCTTAAGCATCATCTTGGTATGGAATATATTCTCCTGATAAACATTTACGTCTATGCTGTTATATTTATTAAGATTTTCTTTAGAAATGTAGTCCTGTATCGAGTTGATTTTGTGGTCCTTGAAGTGCTTTGTTCCATCCAGGTCTCTGGTGAAACCTCTGATCCTGTAGTCACAGATTACAATATCTGAATCAAAGCTCTCAAAGAGAAAATCGAGGGCTTTTAGAGGAGATATTTGCCCACATGTGGATACATCGAGGTCTACTCTGAATGTCATAATACCCCTGTCAGGATGATATTCAGGATAAGTATGGACGCTGATATGACTCTTATCCAGGTGTCCGATGACGTTTCTGGGACTTGCAATAACATCCCCTAAATTGCACGAAGGATCAACGCACACGTCAGGAAGCTTCTCCTCTGTAATAAGAAAGTTTACACTTGCTCCTTGTGGAACGTAATCCTGTTTTGCTATATTTAGCAGATTTGCACCTATGATCCTTGTTACCTCTGTCAGGATCTCTGTCAATCTGGTGGAGTTGTATTGCTCATCGATGTATTCGATGTATTTTTGCTTATCCTCAGGCGTTACGGCATAGCATACGTCATAAATGTTGAAGCTAAGAGTCTTCGTCAGGTTATTAAATCCATACAATTGTAGTTTTTCCATTTTCCATCCCTTTCATTCTGAAATAAATTGAAATCCATGATTATTTTACATTTTATGGACCTTTGTTGCAATACTTCGACAAAAAAACCGGGAGCCTACGTTCCTTAGCACTAGTCCAGATTAGATCATCTTGCTGGTTATCTACCACTTCTCTAGGTGTATCATCCTTTTATCGTATCTATTTGTTGCAGGCTTGATCTCTCCTGGTGCGCCTATAGGAAGGACTGCCACAGGTACTATATTTTCCGGAAGATCAAGAAGCTCTTTAGTTTTCTCGACTCTCTTTTTGTCAGGGTAAATGCCAACCCAAACTGAACCTAGCCCCATCTCTGTTACTTGCAGGAGCATGTTCTGTATGGCAGCAGAACAATCCTGGATCCAAAATCCCTCATATGCCTGACGATTTAAGTCTCCGCATACAACTATAGCAACAGGGGCATTTTTTAGCATCTGTGCATATTGATGGAATTTTGGGAATTCGAGCATTGTCGATTTATTCCGAACAACTATGAAATGCCAAGGTCGTTCATCACCTGCCGATGGAGCTGCCATGCCGGCTTTTATAATTTCCTCAACCATCGCGTCAGAGATATCATTATCAAGATATTTTCGAATACTTCGCCTTTTAAATATTGAGTTCATGTTGATTCCTCCTGTTAAATCAATATGTTATCTATATATATTTGAATACTACTACTCACCAATATGATAACATATTTAAAATCAATAAACCGCCCAGTTGGCGGTTTATCGATAATTTTAATATTTAATTACTGTTCCAAGCTCCTCTTCTCATCATTCCGCCCTGACCCTGTCCTTTTTGACCGCCAAAGCCTCCACGGAAGCCTTCACCATCTCTGTTACCGAATAATCCGGTGCCCTGCATTACTCTCATTTGTGTTCCGTCACATGCTTCAAGCTTAGCCAATATCTCATCTGCTCTTTCCTGAGTCAGCTTGCCAAGCCCAACCATTTCCTTAAGCATAGCCTTTTTCGCTTCCAGGATCTCTTTACTGAACTCTACAAAAAACTCTTCGCCTTCAGCTTGTGCAAGCTCCCCGAACCTTTTGTTTTGCTCATTCCTATATGCATAAGCCTCCTGCTCAGTCATTCCCTTCATTTCTCCAAATGTCTTTGCTGGACTCCAGCTTGCTTCGGCAAAGGCAACGCTCATTGAGCCTAAAAGCATAACTGCGACTGCTAAAACTACTACTGACTTTTTCATCTCAACACACTCCTTATACTAATCTTTATCTGATGCTTAAAGTATATAAAAGAGTTATGTTGAAATTGTGATGAAAATATATATTTTTTGTTAGGTTATTTAGTACTTTTATCGATTTCAAACCAAAATGTAGTCCCAGACCCCAGCTTACTTTCAACTCCGTACGCTGATCCATGGGCTTCTAGGATTCCCTTTACAATTGCAAGACCGATACCTGACCCTTTGGCTCCCGAACCGCTTTTATCGACCTTATAGTATCTCTCCCATATAAAGGGAAGCTCATCTTCAGGTATCCCTGTTCCTGTGTCTCTTACCTCAATTCTGACAACAGAGGCTAAACTTTCTACAAAAATTGAAACTTTTCCTCCTGGATCAGTATGGTTGATGGCATTTGTTATAAGGTTATGAAAAACCTGCTGAAGCCTCATGGCGTCATAGTATGCAATTACTGAATCCCTATCTGTGTCAAACAGAAGCTCTACGCCTTTATTCTCCGCAGCTATAATGTACTTAGAGACGGCAGTCTGTGCATCGGCTATAATATCCCCTTCTACTGGGCTTATATCAGCATAGCCCGCCTGGATTTGAGAAAGATTTAAAATATCATCTACCATTACGCCCAGTCTGTCAGTCTCCTCAATGATTATATCAAGGCTTTCCTTTCTATTGTCTGTTTGCTCATATTGAACATCTCTTGCAAGCTCTGCATAGCCTTTGATAAGTCCAAGAGGAGTCCTCAGTTCATGGGAAACGTTGGCAACCAGGTCCTTTCTTAAGCTGTCCAGCTTTGACAGCTGATCAGCCATCCTGTTAAAATTATTAGCCAACTCACCCAATTCATCCTTTGTAGATACCTCTGCCCGAGCATCCATATTTCCTTCTGCAAGCTGATTGACTGTTCGGTTCAGTTCTCTTACAGGCTTTAACAGCATCCTTGCAATAAAGGTGCCTATTGCAGCTGATAGTATCAGAAGCAACAATGATATCCCGATAAGCTGATCCTTTAATATGCTCACGGTTTCGCTGATCGGCTCAGCAGGTATTGTACCTGTAATTATTATTTCACTTTCCGGTATCAGGATGGAGTATGCAATAAGCTCAAGGTTCTGCCTTGGATGAGTAGTGCGAGTCAGAGCTTCTCCTGATTTGAGAAGCTCATCCAGGTAAGCACCCTTTAATACCCTGGATCCAGCCATTTGTCCACGCATACCTCCAAGACCTCTAAGGGTAGTCATCCCGTCAATGCCAAATACTTCTATGGTGATATTCCTTGATATAAGGACATTCTCCGCATACTCCTCAAAGCCTGTCATATCGTCAGTTTCGTACAGATCAGCTGCTTCATGAAGGTTAGTCTTTAAGGTATCAACTATACGATTCGTATAATTCCTTTCGAGAAATGCAGTCTGATATAACCAAATTGACCCCAGAGTTACTGAAACGAGAATGATCATCCCAAGAATCAGTTTATATGATATTTTTCTCATTTCCCACTTTCCTCCGGATCAAATTTATATCCTACTCCCCATACTGTGGATACCATGCTCTTATATGGTCCAAGACTTTCTCTTAACACCTTGATGTGAGTATCTACTGTCCTGTCATCGCCAAAAAAATCTATCCCCCAAACACCGTCTAGGATCTGTTGCCTTGTAAGTGCTCGGTTTTTGTTTGTAGCAAGATATATCAATAGCTCATACTCCTTTGGAGTCATCTTAACCTGAATTCCGTTAATATAAACCGCTCTTGCACTGGTGTCGATTCTTAATCCTTCAAATGTGTAACCCTCAACTCCGGAGTCCTTCAGCTTCATATTTCTTTTTGTTACAGCCTTGAGCCTTGCCATTAATTCCTTAGGGCTAAAGGGCTTCACCATGTAATCGTCCGCTCCAAGCTCAAAACCAAATAGCTTATCATATTCCTCACCACGGGCTGTAAGCATTATAACTGGAACATCAGAGCTCCTTCTGATTGTTCTTAGAACCGTCCACCCGTCCACGACAGGCATCATGACATCCAGCAAAACTGCCTTATATTCTCTCAGATCAAATTGCTCGATTGCTTCATTACCGTTAGATGCCTCGAAGATATTGTAGCCTTCAAGAGCAAGGTATTCCTTCAGTAATTTCCTCATCTTTATTTCATCATCAGCAATAAGTATATTCATTAGATTTTCCTCCCTCGAAGGTTTCTATACCCAATTAGAAATTTTTGTGTTCACTATGAGATATTATATTATCTAAATGTGATAAAATTGTGTTATACAGAATTTAGGTGGTGAGTCATATGGATATCGAAATAAGGAATATGATCCCTCAGGATTGGGAAGAGGTTGCCAGGATCTACAGTCTGGGTTTGGAGGAAGGTAAATCAACATTTCAAACTACTTGTCCCTCTTTTGAAGAATGGGATGCCTCACATATTAAGGAATGCAGGTTCATTTTGGAGGTCGATGGGTCGATTGCCGGTTGGGCAGCGTTGAGCCCAACATCTTCAAGGGCTGTTTACAGAGGTGTAGTTGAAGCCAGCATTTACCTGGATTCAAAGTTCAGATCACTGGGTCTGGGAACAGTGCTTCTTTCACATTTATGTGATGAATCTGAAAAACAAGGCTTTTATAGCCTCTATGCATCTATTTTTGAAACCAATAAGGCTTCGTATAATATGAACCTAAAATGTGGTTTTAGAGAAGTTGGTTACAGGGAGAAAATCGCTAAGGATAAGTTTGGGAATTGGCAAAATACTATCATCATGGAGCGAAGAAGCAAGAAGATTTTTTAATGAAAGGGAGATTTTGTGTTAGATAAAGATGTTGGTCTTAATAATGAAGTATTCAAAAAACTGAATGAGGATCACAATAAGCTATACAGATTTGTGCTTGACTACCATGATTATATCTACTCTTCAAGAGATTACGGCACCGGAGATATCCTTTCAATGATGGAGGCTCATGTTTTGACTGACATTGTTGACTCTCCAGGAACAACGGTAACGGAATTGGCTAAGATTTGGGACAGAACAGCAAGTGCAATATCTCAAACTGTCCGAAAGCTTATGAAAAAGGGATATGTATATAGGGAAAATTCAACTCAGGACGCTAAGGTATTTTTCCTTTATCCTACAGATGCGGCAAAGTCATTTGCGGAAGCACATAAGAAATTTGATACAAGAAATATCCTTAGATCGATGAAGATGCTGAAAGAGGATTTTTCC
>DAIPJA010000254.1:0-2229 GCA_036770525.1 Gudongella sp.
CCAAGCTCTGCCGCAACTCTCTCAGCAGTGTTTCTGTTGTCTCCAGTAAGCATAATAACCTTGCTTACCCCCATTGACCTCAGCTCCGATATTGCCTTATCTGCATTAGGCTTTATCCTATCTTCAATTGTTATGTGACCCTCATACTTCCCATTAATCGCAATATTTACAACAGTGCCGTCGGAACTGCCACCTTCCATGGGAATCCCACTTTTAGTGAAAAGTGAATCATTACCGATGAGAACATTCAAACCATCAACGGTTGTCTCGATTCCAAGGCCTGCATGCTCCATATGACCTGAATCGCTGCCATTCTCAACAGGCTTACCATATGCCTCCAGGATAGACAGGGCGATGGGGTGAGATGAGTGGGCTTCAGCGATAGCCGCAACTCTGAGCAGCTCTTCCTTGGAG
This sequence comes from Gudongella sp., assembly GCA_036770525.1. Taxonomy (GTDB): domain Bacteria; phylum Bacillota; class Clostridia; order Tissierellales; family Tissierellaceae; genus Gudongella. The sequence goes on from DAIPJA010000254.1 coordinate 415, forward strand.
AGCCTGCCATTTGTATAGATCTCCGAAACCTTGAATTTGCCCTCGGTCAGAGTTCCTGTTTTATCCAAAACTACAGTATCTATATAGTTCAGTGCCTCAAGGTAGTTGCCTCCCTTTACCAGGATCCCGTTCCTGGATGCTCCTCCTATACCTCCGAAAAAACCCAGAGGGATAGAGATCACAAGCGCACATGGACAGGATACTACAAGGAATATCAGGGCTCTGTATACCCAGTCATAAAAGCTTGCCCCTTCTATAAAAAGAGGTGGCAATACCGCCAAAAAAAGTGCCGTAAAAACAACTACAGGGGTATAAACTTTTGCAAATCTCGTTATGAAGCTTTCTGTCGGAGCTTTTCTTGCTCCGGCGTCCTCTACCAGCTGTAAAATTCTCGAAACAGTCGATTCTCCATATGGCTTTGAAACCTTAACCTTCAAGAGGCCTTGCCGGTTTACAAATCCCCCAAGCACTGAGTCGCCAACAGTCACATCTCTTGGCAATGATTCTCCGGTTAGGGCTGCTGTATCCATTGATGAGGATCCACTGATGATGATGCCATCAAGAGGAACTCTTTCACCTGGCTTTACAAGTATGTCCTCCCCAATGGAAATATCCTGAGGCTCCACCCTTCTGCTTCCATCTCCCTCAATTAGGTTTGCATAATCAGGCCTGATGTCCATAAGAGATGCTATTGACCTTCTTGACTTGTTTACGGCAAGATCCTGAAAATATTCGCCCACCTGATAAAACAGCATTACGGCAACACCCTCCGGGTATTCAGCTATGGCAAAGGCTCCTATTGTAGCTACTGTCATAAGAAAGTTTTCATCAAAGATCTGACCTCTGGATATATTTCTAAAAGCTCTCAGGACAACTTCTCCTCCTGCCAGAGCATAGGCTGCAAGAAATAAAAGAAGACGTGGTATACCTTCTATGGGAAGCATTAGTCCGAAAATAAAGAGAACAGCCCCTGCTGCCACATATCTCATACTCTTGGAAGCGTGAAATCCTCCGTGGTCGTGTCCATTGTCAAGCTCTGCATTTTCAATTGTATGATCCTTATCCAGTACTCTTACATGCGGTTCAAAAAAGTTTACAATCTCAATCGCTCTTTCAGATATAGATGATACCATCTCCTTATCCTCAACGGTTACTCTAAGCGTCTTGCTCACGAAATTAAGAGCGGCTTCATTTACACCTTCCATAGAATTTATCTTAGCTTCTATCCTAGAAGCACAGCTAGCTCAGTCCATCCCCTCAAGGTAAAACTCCTTGATTATCATTCTTTCGCCTCCTCCTTGTGATGATCATGTGATATATGGACAAGTCCCTGATCAAGGATATTCTTGACGTGATCGTCATCCAATGAATAATAAACAACTCTGCCATCCTTTCTGTACTTTACAAGCTCAGCCTGCTTCAATACCCTCAGCTGGTGAGAAATAGCGGACTGATTCATATCAAGAAGGACAGCTATGTCGCAAACACAAAGCTCCGATTCAAAGAGAGCCAGAAGGATCTTCATCCTTGTTTTGTCCCCAATTATTTTGAAGAAATCAGCGGCTTTATATGCCAGCCTGTCGCTTGGCATCTTTTCCATAACCTTATCGACTTTGTCCTGATGTATGACATTGCAGTCGCAGGTTGCTGATTCTGACTTTCTGTTTTCCATGCTATGACCTCCTCGTATGAACACTTGTTCATATATTCAAGTATATTATATAACACTCACTATCCGAATTTCAATACTATTATTTATTGGTCATACTTACAGGACCATATGTGTGAAAGGCTTCAAGTTAAGTTTTTAACAAG
>DAIPJA010000255.1:0-2222 GCA_036770525.1 Gudongella sp.
GGAGGAGCTCTCAAAAGAGCTTAAGATCTACATAGCTGGAGGCTCGGTGCCTGAGAGAGAAGGAGATAAGCTTTATAATACTGCGTATGTTTACTCGGATGAAGGAAGGCTTATAGCTAAGCATAGAAAAGCCCATCTATTCGATGTAGATGTGGAGGGCGGCATAACCTTCAAGGAGTCAGACACGTTGACACCAGGAGAATGGTCGACTATTTTTGCGATCGAGGATATGAAGATTGGGCTTATAATCTGCTATGATATAAGGTTCCCTGAGTTTTCAAGAAAACTTGCACTGGAGGGTGCTGAGGCTATTTTGGTACCTGCTGCATTCAACATGACCACAGGACCGGCACATTGGCATATTTCCGCAAGAGTAAGGGCTCTTGATAATCAGCTTTATATGCTGCTTTGCTCACCAGCCAGGGATTTCTCAGGTCCCTATACAGCCTATGGACATTCCATCGTTACAAGTCCGTGGGGAGATATAGTTGATCAGCTTGGTTCCGAGGAAGGCATCCTTTATGCTGAGCTTGACAGAGATCACATAATCAAAGTGAGGAATCAGCTTCCACTTCTGAAGCATAGAAGACCAGAATTGTATTAGAGGCATAATTATGATCTGAGGTGATCACTGTGTATAGGTTCAGAAATATAGTTACTGCATTTTTGCTTCATGAAGACAAGGTGCTTATGCTAAAGAGAGGTAATCACAAAGCGATAGGACCCGGGAAGTGGTTCGGTGTTGGAGGTCACATAGAGCCTGAGGAGATAAACGATCCTTATACCGCTATCTATAGAGAAATAGGGGAAGAAACCGGGCTGGACAGATACACCATCGAGACCCTTGACCTTAAGTACATCATTTATAATCATTTAGGTAAGGAAATAGTAATTAACCATATATTTTTTGGGAGGACATCATTGACAGAAGTAACTGAAAGTGATGAGGGATCCTTGCATTGGATAGAAAGGTCTCAGGCAGTTGAAAAGATTGAGATCCCAGCTGTAAAGAAAGCTCTTGAGCATTACTTCAGTGAAGTAAGAGATGAAATACTTCTGGGAGTAGTTGATGGCACTGAGCCTTATGTATGGTGGTATCCGTTATGATTACAAAATGCTTCAAATCAGCATGCTATAATATTATATGTGAAAAATATTCTATGGGGGGATATTCGTGAGCAAACTCAACAAGTACAATATAGATCCAAGGTGGAGGCTTATGCTTATTTTTGCAGCGCTTGGGATCGTATTCATTATAGCTTCAATACTTGTTAAATAACGTCAACCAGTAACGAGGTCAGCAAGCTTATAGTCAATTACCTTGGTCAACTCCGTAGTAGGAACGTGGAGCTGAAAACCGACCTTACCAGCGTTGAAAACCACAGTATCTAAAAGTATAAGGGTTTCATCGAAAAATGTAGGGAAGTGTTTCTTCATTCCAAGCGGTGAGCACCCGCCTTTAACATATCCGGTTACCTTGAAAAGGTCCTTTAAGGGAAGCATCTCTATATACTTTTCACCGGATGCCTTCGCTGCTTTTTTCAGATCTAATTCGCTTGAGACAGGTATTACAAAAACATAAACAGAAGAGGATGCTCCTGATGCAACGAGTGTTTTAAAAATTTCATCCTCTGACAAACCGAGCTTTTTTGCGACCGATTTTCCGTCAATAGCTCCGTCATCTGTGTTATAGGATGAAAGCTTATAATCTATTCCTGCGATGTCGAGCAATCTGGCTGCATTTGTCTTTTCACTCATAAGATCACCTCATAACTAGATTGTAACAAGTTTACCTGCATAGAACAAATAAATGTTGATGATAAGTACGATAACATTATTAATAAGGGAGGCTGCGATGAACTGGGAAACAATAATCTATAGTAAAAAGGGTAAGGTAGGCATTATAACTCTAAACAGACCAGAGGCAAACAATACCTTCGATCTTACAATGGCCGGTGAATTGAATGATGCTCTTCGATCGATGGATGAGGATCGCGAGGTAAATGTTATTGTAATAAATGCCAACGGAAGGAATTTTTGTACAGGGATCGATGTGAATTTCGTGGATGGGAAATCAATGGACGAGTACCTCCAGTGGGTCAGGTTAATGGAGGAGATGAATACAACAATAGCAAGGATGAAAAAGCCAGTTATTGCCTCCGTGCATAAAATTGCAGTCGCAAACGGGATCGGCCTTGTGGCGGCATGTGACCTGGCGATTG
>DAIPJA010000256.1:0-2213 GCA_036770525.1 Gudongella sp.
CAGACGATCCTGGTTCCATCATCGGCATCATAGAATTCCGCTCTTCCTTTGTAGTACTTTACAGGCATACCGCTTAGTATCTCATATTCAAAACACTCTTCTCTTTTAGCACCTGTGATCCTCTCATAAACTTTTGCGTTTCCGCTGTATAAAATCCTTTCTGTTCCAATGCCTTCCTTATCCGGATCACCATGCTTGCTTATTTCAAGTCTGTAGCTTTTTGACGGCGATTTGTCGAAGCTCCCCACTATACTCCATATATAACTTCTCGGTACAGATATTATTCTCTCGATTCTAACATTCCCCATCTTATTCACCTCAGAAGATGTATACCCAGAGAGTCTGCTGACTGTAAATCAGGAATAAAAAAAGCCACCAGCAGTTTGCTGGTGACACCATCTGGTGGTCGGAGTGAGAGGATTTGAACCTCCGGCCTCATGGTCCCGAACCAAGCGCTCTACCAAGCTGAGCCACACCCCGACTGTATATCATTATAATTCAAGCGATATTTTTTTTCAAGCATTTCGACTGCCAGTACAACAGAAAATATCGGACCCATGCACACGTATGTAGCTGGGTCCGATGATTTTAATTATACATAATATAAGTTTTCGGAAGGGTAAAATGGATCACAGGTTATGTCAATTCCAAGCTTTCTAAGTATCTGATCGTCGACGTCATTCAGCATAACTGTGGAATGTGCCTGAGCTCCCTTAAGCTCCTGAAGTTTGTCCAATGCCAGCTGTGCAGTTGGATTGGTTACAGCACCTATACTCAGTGCAATAAGTACCTCATTAGCATTCAAAGTAGAAATTTTACTATGGAACCCTTTGGTCTTAAGCTCCTGTATTGTCTCGATTATCACAGGCGACAGCAATAATATCTCATCAGCTATGTTTGCCAGTGTCTTTACCGAGTTCAAAAGAGCTGCAGAACATGCATCCATAAGTCCTGATGCTCTTCCTGTTATTATCCTTCCATCCAGAAGTTGGATAGCTATAACTGCTGGCACATCACTATTACCATTATTGTCCTTCAGTTTTCCGGAGTATTCCCTGGCTGGTCCAACACAGGCTCTATCCTCTTTTTTGAGCTGAAGCTCCTCCATTATTATTCTCATTCGGTTAAGGACCTCTTCATCCACAAGTCCTTTTTTATAATCACACTCAGTGGCAAAGCTCCTTCTTATGATCTCTTGTCTCGAAGCTTCTCTTATTACCTCATCATCCACTATGCCAAATCCTATCCTGTTAACTCCCATATCTGTGGGCGACTGATACAGAGACTCTCTCCCGGTTATCTTCTCTATGATCCTTTTTATAACTGGGAACATTTCAATATCCCGGTTGTAATTGACCGCAACCTCGTTGTATCTTTCGAAATGGAAATAGTCTATCATATTTACATCCTTTAGATCGACCGTTGCAGCCTCGTATGCTATATTCAATGGATGCTTTAGCGGAACATTCCAAACCGGGAATGTCTCAAATTTTGAATATCCGGCTACCCTGTTCAACTTATGCTCGTGATAAAGCTGGTTCAAACATGTAGCAAGCTTCCCACTACCAGGTCCAGGTGCTGTGACTACGACTATTGGCTTTGTGGTAGGAATATACTCATTTCTTCCGTATCCGTCCTCACTGACTATCTTATCTACATCGGAAGGGTACCCCTCGATGGCAGAATGGGTGAATACCTTTATACCTCTTCTTTCAAGCTTGTTTATAAACAGCTTTGCTGCCGGTTGTCCATTGAATCTCGTTATTACGACGCTGTTGACCTCAAGCCCAAAATCCCGCAATTCGTCTATCTGCTTAAGAACATCCATGTCATAGGATATTCCGTAGTCACCTCTGATCTTGTTTCTTTCGATGTCGCCTGCAAAAACACAGATTATAATTTCAGCCTTGTCCCTCAGCTTTTGAAGAAGCTTGATCTTGGCATCCTCATCAAAGCCGGGGAGGACTCTCTGAGCGTGCTTATCGCCTATAAGCTTCCCTCCAAATTCGAGATAAAGCTTATCGAAATTGTTTACTCTTTCGAGGATGAATTTTGATTGCTCTTCGATGTAACGTTGAGGGTCAAAGCCTGCTTTCATAGTTTAAGTCTCCTTTTTATTAATATTAGTACATAAAAATCAAATATCCTGAAGTCCATTCAGATAAAGTCCGTATAATGGTGTAAAAACGAAAAACAAATAAAATGAGCCAAAA
>DAIPJA010000257.1:0-2208 GCA_036770525.1 Gudongella sp.
CTGAGACTTTCACAGGAAACTCTTGGTGGAAATATAAATATTGAAATAGGTCAGGGAACATGTACTGTCAAATACAACCCGGTCGTAAATGATAAGCTGGCTGCATCGGAGAAGATGTCAGAGCTTCATCCTTTGCAGGATACATCAACTACCCAGGGTATCCTTGAGATAATCCACAGGACAGATCTGATGATGCGTGAGATCTCAGGCATGGATCACTTCAGCTTCCAGGCTGCAGGTGGATCACAGGCTACCATGACTATGGCATCTATCGTAAGGATGTACCACAGACTTAGAGGAGAGGAAGAGCAGAGAGACGAAATAATAACTACGGTTTATTCTCACCCATCCGATGCTGCAGCCCCTGCTCTCAAAGGCTATAAGATCATAACCATTATGGCTGATGAAAACGGAAGACCGGACTACGAAGCCTTTAAGGCTGCTGTAAGTGAGAGGACTGCCGCTTTTGTAGTTGCCAATCCCGAGGATACTGGAATATTCAATCCCAGGATCAAGGAATTTACAGATTTGGTTACGGCGGCAGGTGGATTGAACTGCTACGACCAGGCTAACGCAAATGGTTTATATGGCGTTGCCAGGGCAAGAGAAGCGGGCTTCCATATGTGTTATTTCAATCTTCATAAATCCTTTGGTACGCCACATGGATGTGGAGGGCCAGGTTCAGGAGCAGTCGGGGTTATCTCTGAGCTGAGAGATTTTCTGCCTAAGCCGATTGTTGAATTCGACGGTGAGAAGTACTTCCTGGACTATGACATAAAAAACAGTATTGGAAAGGTTAGATCCTTCATAGGGACTCCTCAGGTCGTACTTAAGGCTTACAGCTGGATAATGAGTCTTGGAGCCGAGGGCCTTTACGAGGTGGCAAAGGTTGCTTCATTGAACAATGTTTACCTTATAAAGAGGCTGCTTGAATACAAGGGACTGGAGCTTCCATACAGAGAGGATGTACAGAGGATCGAGCAGGCAAGGTATACCATGGAGAAGATAGCTAAGGATACTGGATTCAGCTCCGGAGATATTGCAAGGCGAGTAATGGATTTCGGTATGCATATCTGGTCAAGCCATCACCCATTCTATATTCCGGACCCATTGACTCTTGAACCTACAGAGACTCCATCCATGGAGGACATTGAGGAGTATGTCGAGACCCTTCACCATATATTCGACGAAGCCTACAATAACCCTGAAATAATCAAGAGTGCACCGAACAACAGCACTATCCATATGGTGGATGAATCCTGTATGGACGACCCTGATCAGTGGTGTCCTACCTGGAGGGTTTACGAGCAGAAAACCAAAGAAGAATAAACGGATGTGATCCTATGATGAAGATAGGGCTTATAGTTAACCCGATCGCTGGTATGGGTGGTAGAGTAGGTCTTAAGGGTACAGACGGTAAAGATACACTTATTAGAGCTATTCAGTTGGGTGCAAGATCCGAGGCTCCCGAAAAGACTATAAAAGCATTACAGCAGCTGCTTCCATTAAAGGAGCAGCTGTTGGTGTTTACCTGCTCAGGCGATATGGGTGAAAATGAAACAGTGCAAGCTGGCTTGGATTATCAAGTTGTTTACACAAGCTATAGGAATACGATATCCGATGATACAGTTCTCGCTGCTTTAAGGATGCAGGAACTGGGAATATCCTTGTTGATATTTGCAGGAGGAGATGGAACTGCCAGAGATATCTATAGGGCTATAGGTCAGAAGGTTCCAGCCATAGGCATCCCTGCAGGAGTCAAGATACATTCACCTGTCTATGGGAACACACCGGAAGCTGCTGGGAAGCTGGCAGTTGAGTTCTTAAGCGGTAGGCTTGTCCACCTTGTTGATGAGGAGGTCATAGATATCGATGAGGAAGCCTATAGAAATGATGTCGTTATGACTCAGCTCTATGGTTACTTGAAGGTACCGGTAATCGACAAGTGGATACAGAATAAAAAGGCTCCCACACCTCTTTCGGACAAAGCATCACAAATGTCCATTGCATTGGATATTGCAGATAATATGGCTAAGGACGTGTTTTATTTGATAGGTCCCGGGAGTACTACAAAAGCTCTGATGGATGTCCTAGAACTTAAAAAGACACTTCTTGGAGTAGATATCATAAGAAATGGGGAGCTTGTAAAGGCAGACTGTAACGAAGATGAAATACTCCAAATAATTGGAGACTCTGAGACGAAGCTTA
>DAIPJA010000258.1:0-2198 GCA_036770525.1 Gudongella sp.
GCTCCCACTTAGTAAGTATAACCGAAAAGTCCCAGCCCCCACCATACTCTGCTTCATCATCGAAGTCATCATATGGCTCGTTTAGAATAAAACAACACTTATGCTTGGAGGCTAAATATGCATCCTCATTCAACACTCCATCTCTGATAGCTCCCTCAATAAGGGGATTATTCTCTTTAACAATGCTTTCTATACGCTGATATTCGGATGAAATTTTTTCTCTGAATCCCATACAATCACCTCACTATTTTGGTAACACACCAAGAACCAACAGCATCAAGGCTATACCTCTTGTTCTGTACATAAAATGCAAAGAGAATCATATTATGAATATGTATCCCTAACTTCGCTTTACCCAAGAACGACCATCACTTGTAGAATAGTACAAGCCTTTCGATGTCATCGCTAATATCTCCTTACCATTGTCAGTAAGATCTGAAAAATCCCCACAGGCACTACTCGAATACCTTGTAATCCAGGACCTGCCATCACTTATTGAATACTCAATTTTCTGCTTGTTACTTGGACAGATCCTGATAATCTCTTTTCCCCTTTTAATCATTTGACTCATTTAAATCCTCCTATTATGTCTTACTCATAAATACAATGCTTTCAAAACGACAATGCAAATTTTTGCATGCCTCCTAGTTGTCACATTAGGTTTCAAAATCAGTCCTCCTCAGCCGATTTGTGAATAAACCTGAATCAAAGCTTTTTGATTGATCCAATAGATAATGAGTGTGGATATTTAAAAACAACCTCTTTATTCTTATTGGTTTTAAGATACACACAACCTTTTCCAAATCTATTGACGACACAGACACCGTAAAGATCAACTTGAACCTTATCACCAATCTTGAGCTCAGCCACAGGAGGGGTTTCTGCTGCCATGGAAGCCCCTTTTTCTTCCATCTTCCTCGTTGTTGAAGTATTGGTCGATGGAGTCTTCTTAATAAGCACTACTTTCGGCTTCAATGAAGTTTTAATCTCTGGGATATCAGAATCCTTCATGACAGGCTTTGAATGCTGCTGTTCTTGCCGTTTGAAAGTCTTGGTAGAAGGAAGGGGCTTTGTCTCAGGTATATCTGGTTCATAATCCGCTTGATGTGCATAAAGCGCTTGGTAGTCGTCTGGAGTCAAAACTGTAGACCAACCACCAACAGGCTCTCCAGCATGCTTGTTTATACCGGTGTATTCCAAGCTCGCCTCTTCATAGCGTCGGAACTTAAAAATCGCATCGTTCCATATGTCCTCATTGAAAAGTCCGATGGATTTAAGCAACTCAAAATCTTTCACGTACAACCCTGTTACTTTCTTGAAGAGTCCTGGCTCCAGCTTGGTTATGACATCCTGTAGGGTTACTTCTCGGTAATCAGTTAAGTACATGAATATCGGAATGCGAGTTGAGAATTTGATGAGTTTTTCCTGGATTTCTTTCCGTTTGCTCTTGTATTCCTTCTCAGCCTCGTTGAGTTCCTTTTTCTCATTCTTTGATTTCCCGTCCAAGCCTTCCTTCTTGGCTTTCTTGACCTCTTCAGATTTATTGATGATCGTCTCGATCTCACTGTTGAGATTCCTGAAGCCCTCCATACTCATGAGTGCCGCCAAAGCCTTTGGATTTGCCAGAAGTCGAGCAAGAACATCATTGGTAACATTGACGAGAAGAGCAGATTCCCACCGACGCGCAAGCAACGTCGCTGAGGTTCCGGACATTGCGATGTCAAGAATCTCACCAGCATCGATCTGCCTAAGCATATTGCCTTCGTAGGAGAGGACCGGAAGAAATTTGACGAACTCTCCGACCTTGGTCTCTGGATTCTTTTCTTTTGTATTCAGCCTGCAACTGTATTCTGATAGCTGCCTGAGTGTCCTGTTAGGAGCAAAGTCAAATACATAACATTCTTCCTTGATAATTTCCTTGCCTGCAGTCCAGGGTGATTGAACTCGGAAAGCCGCCTGGAAGTAGGATTCAGGTTGCTTGAGATTCCTCAACATGAAAATACCTGTCCAAGGCTTTACCGTTACTCCCGTTGTCAGCTTCCCACAGGTGAGTGTGATGGTCTGTGTTTTCAATGGATCTTCCATCGCTCTCTCAACTGGGATCATTGCTTCTGCACCCTGTCCAGCCTCGCTTCCCGCTGCTACCACCGCCTTATATAAGTGGTAGAAGCTATTCTGCTTTTGTTTCAGGAGATTTT